>CAISKJ010000134.1 GCA_903885885.1 uncultured delta proteobacterium | reverse complement strand
GGGCCGAGGCCCTGCAGGGCGGCGAAGGCCGCGCCGCGCACGCGCGCGTCGTCGCTGGCGGCGCACGCGCGCAGCACCGCGGAGGCGACGTCGGCGAGCGCGTCGGGATCGGCGTAGCCGCGGTCGTCGATGTAGGCGTGGTAGAGCCGCAGCGCGCGCGCGACGTCGCCGCGCGAGGCCGCCGCGCGGATGGGCGCCGTCGCCCCGGCGCACCCCAGGAGCGCGATCGCGAGCGAGAGCGCGAGGAGGCGTCGCAGCACGGCCGCCACGATACCCCTGCGAACGCGCGCTTCAACGGAGTTCCGCGGGGCGCGTCGGCGCTCACTCGGCGCGGGGCGTGCGCAGCGCCGGAGGGCCGCCGTCGGCGAAGAAGCCTCGCACGGCCTCGGCCTGAAGCGTGAGGTACCGCGGCATCTTGAGGTTGACGAAGCACGCGGGGAGGCGACCGCCCTGGTTCTCGCGATCGAGGTAGATGAGCTCGCTGCGGCGACCGTCGTCGAGGGTGCGGCAGAGCGCGGCGCCCCACCAGTCGATGTGCTCGCAGCCAGGCTCCTTCGGGAGGCGGTCGACGGAGCGATAGCTCACGAGCTTCGTGCCCGTCGCCACGTCGCGCAGCACCTCGAGGCTGCACACGTCGCGCGGCGCGATGCCCGGAATCCCCGGATCGAAGCGCTGTTGCAGCACGCGCGCGCGCGGCGAGAGGCGCTCGACCACGCGGCCGCCCACGAACTCGCGCGTCCACACCTTGTGGTGCTCGAGGATGCGATGCACAAAGCCCTCGAAGACCACCTCCGCCGGCGCCTCGACCACGGGCAGGCGCCAGCGAAAGAGGTCGTTGGCGTCGTCGGGCATACGCCGCTTCCAGAGCCCGATGGCACCGGGCGCGGAGATCGCGCGCCACCCGTCGGGCTCGGTCAACAGCGCGAGGTCACGCGCGAGCCACGCGTCGGCGTGCTCGGCCCAGTCGTTCGAAGATTCCATCGGGGGGGTTCAGCTCGCGGGAGGTGGGGCGACGCGGCACGCTCGACCCCTTTTCGGGTCGTGCGTTGGCGCCTCCGGCGAACACACTACGGAGACTCGCCGATGCGTACAAGCGCTCCCGCCCCCCGCGCCGTGTTCGCGCCGTGCGCGGCGACGGTTGATCGCGAGGGCGCGCCGTGCGAGAGGTGCGCGATGTCACTCCTCTCGTTGGTGAAGGGCCGCCGCGGCGCGAGCGGCTTCGGGTACGCATCGACCGCCGAGGAGGTGACCGCCGGGGTCGACCTCCGCGGCCGCACGGTGCTGGTGACGGGCGTCAACTCGGGCCTCGGCCTCGAGACGGCCCGCGTGATGGCGCTGCGTGGCGCCCGCGTCGTCGGGCTCGCCCGGTCGCGCGAGAAGGCCGCCGAGGCCCTCGCGCCCTTCGGCCCCGACCACGCCGCCGTGGCCTGCGAGCTCTCCGAGCCCGCGACGGTGCGCGCCGCGGTCGACGCCGTGAAGGGCCTCGGCGTCACCCTCGACGCGATGATCCTCAACGCCGGCATCATGGCGCTGCCCGAGCGCACGCTGAAGCACGGCCAGGAGCTGCAGTTTCTCACCAACCACGTCGGGCACTTCATGCTCGCGATGGGGCTCGTCGACCGCGTGGCCGAGCGCGGGCGCGTCGTGGTGCTCTCGAGCTCGGCGCACCGGCAGGCGCCCTCCGCGGGCATCGCCTTCGACGACCTCACGCTCGCGCGCTCGTACACCGCGTGGGGCGCCTACGGGCAGTCGAAGCTCGCCAACCTGCTCTTCGCGCGCTGGCTCTCGGCGCGCTTCGCGGGCACCGGTCGCACGGCCAACGCGGTGCACCCCGGCGTGATCGCGACCAACCTCGGCCGCCACATGTCGCCCATCATGCGCCTCGCGAGCCCCATCGCCAACGCGCTGGCGTTCAAGACCGTGCCCGAAGGCGCCGCCACGCAGTGCTGGGCCGCCGTGCACCCCGGCGCGGCCGACCTGCGCGGCGAGTACCTCGCCGACTGCAACGTCGACACCTCGAGCGCCAACGGCCGCGACCTGGCCATGGCCGAGCGCCTCGCGCGCGTCACCGAAGAGATCGTCGCGAAGCTCTGAGACCGATCCCGGCACTGGGATCAACGTACTACCGTGCTGTAGTCCACGGCGACGGGGCCTCGCGCGCGGCGGAAAGCGCTCGACACCCCTGCGGGGCCCGTCGATACTCCGCCGGGCGCGATGGATGCGGGCGATCTCATCGCAGATCGGTTCGAGCTCGAGCGGGAGGCAGACCGCGGCGGCATGGCCGTCGTGTGGCGCGCGCGCGACCGGCGCACGGGCGCACCGACGGCGGTGAAGTTTCTCCGCGACCTCGTCGACGACTCGGAGTTCGACCGACTGGCGCGCGAGGCGCAGGTGCTCGCGGGCATCGCCCACCCGGGGGTGGTGCGCTACGTGGCGCACGGCGCGACGCCTCAGGGCGTGCCGTTCCTCGCGATGGAGTGGCTCGAGGGCGAGACGCTGGCGCAGCGCCTCGGGCGCGGGCCCATCGGCGTCGGCGAGACGTTGCGGGTGCTCCGCGCCGTGAGCGACGCGCTCGCGTCGGTGCATCGCCGCGGCATCGTGCACCGCGACCTCAAGCCGCAGAACCTCCTCGCCGTGGGGGGCGACCTCTCGCGCCTGAAGCTCATCGATTTCGGCATCGCCCGATGGGACGACAAGCTCTACGCGGTAACGCGCGTCGGCATGATCGTCGGCACGCTGGGCTACATGGCGCCGGAGCAGGCGCGCGGCGAGCGCGACGTCGACGCGCGGGTCGACATCTTCGCCCTCGGATGCGTCGCCTACGAGTGCATCGTGGGGCGCCCGCCCTTCGCGGCGTCGAGCTCCGTCGCGATGCTGGGGCGCCTCGCGCTCGAGACGGCGCCGCGGGTGAGCGAGAGCTGTCCCGACATCCCCGACGCGCTCGACGACCTCATCGCCGCGATGCTCGCGCGCGAACCGGCGGAGCGCATCGCCGACGGGGGCGCGCTCTCGTCGCGCCTCGCGGCCTTCGAAGCGGTGACGCGGCGCGCGGCCATCCCCGCGCGGACGGAGACCTTGACCTCGCGCGAGGTGCGGCTCTTCTCCGTCGTGCTCATCTCCCGCGAGGCCCGGCTCACGCCGCGCACGGCGGAGTGGGCCGTCGTGGCGGCCATCGCCGCGAGCCACCAGGCGCAGCTCGACGCGCTGCGCGATGGGACGGCGTTCCTCTCCCTCGCGTCGGTGGGCGTCGCGACCGATCAGGCCGCCAGGGCCGCGCGCTGCGCGCTCCAGGTGCAGCGGGCCATCCCGTCGGCCTCCATCGCGCTCGCGACGGTGCGCGCCGTGGCGGCGGAGCGCGGGCTCGCCGGCGAGGCGATCGACGTCGCCCTGCGGAGCCTCCTGGGCAACCGCGCGAAGGGCGCCAGCGCCGCGCGGCGCATCGCCCTCGACGAGGTCACGGCGGGCCTCCTCGACGCGCGCTTCAACGTGCTCCGCGACGACGACGGGTGCAGCCTCGACGACGGCTCCGAGGCGCCCGCGGCGGCCCGCACGCTCCTCGGGCGCGCGACGCCCTTCGTCGGCCGCGAGCGCGAGCTTCGCACGCTGCGCGCAACGTGGGACGAGTGCGTCGGCGAGGCGGTCGCGCGGGCGGTGCTGCTGCGCGGTCCGCCGGGGATCGGCAAGTCGCGGCTGCGCCACGCGTGGATGGAGTCCATCGGTCGCCTCATGGGCGACGGCGCGCTGCTCATGGCGGCCAAGTCCGACCCGATGCGCGCGGGCTCCTCGCTCGGTCTGCTCGGGCAGAGCCTGCGCCGCGAGTTCGGCATCGTCGACGGCGAGGCGGCCGCGCTGCGCCAGGCGCGCGTGGGGCGCCCGCGTCCTCGAACGGCTGGGTGACGACCTTCAGAAGGCGTTCCCTGGCGTCGCTGGGTTCTCGCGCTCCAACGTGTACCGACTGCGAGCCTTCGCCCTCGCGCACCCGGCGGAAACCATGGGCCCCGAAATTGTCCCACAGCCTGTGGGACGATTGGCGGAGGCCCTCCCCACCACGGTGGCCGACCTGCCCTGGGGGCACCACGCGTTCCTGCTCGAGAAGGTGAAAGATCCCGCCGCACGCGGGTGGTACGCGCACGGAGCGAGCGCCCACGGGTGGAGCCGCGCGGTGCTCACCGCCCAGATCGACACTCGGCTCTACGACTGCGCGGGAAAGGCCCTCCGCAACTTCTCGCAGACGTTGCCGCCCGCGCAGTCTGACCTCGCACGCCAGGCGCTCCCGAGCGTCGAGGCGCTCGAAGAAGAGCTGGCCGCCGACACGACGCGAGACCCCTGCGCTTAGGCGTGATCGTCGCGTCGCGGCGCCGTCGTCTGGCTTCGCAGGTCGCGCGCTGTGAGTCCGCACGCTGAGAGAAGAGCCAGAGGTCGTCGGGCGCGCGCTCGGCGAGGTGCTGGACCGCCGCGACGGCGCGCTCACGCTGGCCGCGATCGGGTGAGACCGTACGGTTTCATGGTGGGCCGCGGTTCTACCATCGCGCGCCGAGGTCGCCCAGGAGCGCAGCCGTCGCGCGACAGAGTAGCTCACTCTGTCATTCTGTTCATTGATGTGTCTTAGTAAATGAATTATCTATTCTACATGACAAGCGTCGGCGCGATCGGGGGCACCTCCAGACGCAGAACCCGACTCCTCGCGCTCCGAGAGGTGTATCTGCCGCTGCTCCGCAAGCTCCCCTTCGTCCGCAGGGTGTCCGCGGTGCCGGGGGGCGCACGCGAAGCCGACGCGCGCCTGCGGATCCGAACGCCCACGGGCGAGCACGAGCTCCTCGTCGAGCAGAAGACCAGCTTCCTCGACCGCGCGAGCGCGGAGCATCTGATCGAGTCGATGGCGCAGCGCGAGCCGGGATGGGTACTCGTGGCGCCCGCGATCAGCACCGAGCTCGGGCAGAGGCTCGCCGAACGCCGCGTGAACTTCCTCGACCTGCGGGGAAACTGCTTCATCGCCCTCGGGGAGCAGTACCTCGCGAGCGTCGAGGGGCGACAGCCGGGTGCGACTCCGGCGCGCGACAAGTCCATCCGCGCGCCCGGGTATCAGACGCTCTTCGCGCTGCTCGGTCGCCCCGACCTCATCGCTCAGCCGCTGCGCGCGATCGCCGAGGCCGCGGGGGTGAGCCGTCAGGCGGCGGTCGATGCCCTCGCGCGCCTCGTGAGCGAGGGCGCTCTTCTCTCGACGAAGCGCGGCTACGTGTGGGCGCCGAAGGGCTGGAACGACACCGTCGACCGCTGGCTCGTGGGCTACCGCGACGCGATTCGACCGAGGCTGCTCGTCGGCCGATACCGAGCGCCAGAGCGAGACCCGGAGCTTCTGGAGCAGCGGATTCGAGCGCCTCTCGACGCGATCGGGGCGTGGCGTTGGGGCGGCTCCGCGGCAGGATTTCGGCTGATGCAGCACCATCGCGGCCCCGTCACGGTCGTGCACCTTCACACGCGCGAGGTGCCCGACGATCTCCCGCGAAGGCTCAAGGCGCTGCCCGATCACGACGGGTCGCTGGTTGTACTGCGAACGCCCGGCGAGGTCGCCCTCGACGGCAAGACCGACGACACCGTTCACCCGCTGCTCGTGTACGCCGAGATGCTCGTCGAGGGGAGCGAGCGGGCGCGGGAGGCCGCCGCAGGGCTG
>CAISKJ010000133.1 GCA_903885885.1 uncultured delta proteobacterium | reverse complement strand
ATGGGGTACCCATCGATTCGCTGGCAGGTGGATCAACGCGGCGATGGGGTACCCATCGATTCGCTGGCAGGTGGATCAATGCGGGGGTGGGGTACCCACCGTCTGGTTGGCAGGTGGATCAACGCGGCCGGTGGAGCGCAGCCGCGCGGCCTTCTCAGAACTCGTCGGGCTCGACGGCCATGACGTGGCGCTTGCCCTCGCGCGCGACGCGGGCGAGCACGTCGATCTCGGGCAGCACGTGGTTCACGTAGTACCGCGCGGTCTTCACCTTCACGGCGGCGAACTTCGTGTCGCGGGCGCGGGCCTCGACCACCTGGAGGCCCCACATGTACCCGAGGGCCGTGAGGGCGAAGGCGTTGAGGTAGCCCGACGCGGCGGCGCCCACCGTCTCGCCGTCGGCCTCGCCCGACGCGAGCCACTTCGTGAGCCCGTCGAGCACGCCGATGGCGTGGCTGAGCGGCGCCACGAACTCGGCGAGCTCGGCGTCGCCCGCGTGGTCGGCGCAGAAGGCCCGCACGCGCGACGACCAGGCCCGGTACCCGCGGCCGTTGTCGGCGGGGATCTTGCGGCCCACGAGGTCGAGGGCCTGAATGTGGTTGGTGCCCTCGTAGATCATCGCGATGCGCAGGTCGCGCAGGTACTGCTCGATGGACCAGTCGGTGGTGAACCCGGAGCCGCCGCACACCTGCATGGCGGTGCTCACGTTGAGGAAGCCGCGCTCGGTGCAGTAGCTCTTCACCACGGGGGTGAGCAGCGCCGCGAGGTCGGCCGCCGCGGTGCGCGCCGCGGGGTCTTCGTGGCGCGTGGCCACGTCGATCTGCAGCGAGGTGAACACCGCGAGGGCGCGCATCGCCTCGTTGGTCGACTTCACCTCGAGGAGCATGCGACGCACGTCGGGGTGCACCATGATGTTGTCGGCCGAGGCGCCGCGCTCGCGCTTCTCGGGGTCGGGCGCGCGGCCCTGGCGGCGGTCGCGCGCGAAGGCCACGGCGGTCTGGTAGGCGATGTCGCCGAGGGCCACGCCCTCGAGGCCCACGTTGAGCCGCGCCACGTTCATCATGGTGAACATCGCGCGCATCCCGCGGTGGGGCTCGCCCACCAGCTCGCCGAGGGCGCCGTCGAGGGTCATCACGCAGGTGGGCGAGGCGTGAATGCCCATCTTGTGCTCGAGGCCGCTGCACGCAATGGTGTTGCGCGTGCCGTCGGGGAGCACGCGGGGCACCACGAACACGCTGATGCCCTTGATGCCCGGCGGCGCGTCGGGGAGGCGCGCGAGCACGAGGTGAATGATGTTCTCGGCGAGGTCGTGCTCGCCGAAGGTGATCCAGATCTTGGTGCCCGTGAGGCGGTAGAGCTCACCCTCGGGGACGGCCTTCGTCGAGAGGAGCCCGAGGTCGGTGCCGCACTGGGGCTCGGTGAGGCACATGGTGCCCGTCCACTCGCCGGCGATGAGCTTCGGGAGGTAGCGCGCGCGCTGGTCGTCGGTGCCGTGGTGGGCGATCGATTCGATGAGGCCCTGCGAGAGGCCCGGGCACATCGAGAAGCTCTTGTTGGTGGCCGTCACCATCTCGTTGATGAGCACGGCCACGGTGTGCGGCGCGCCGCCGCCGCCGTAGGCCGGGTCGTGGCCGAGGGAGGCGAAGCCGTTCTCGACGTAGCGGGCGTAGAGCGAGCGAAAGCCCTCGGGCAGCGCCACGGTGCCCGACGCGGGGTCGAAGCGAACCCCCACGCGGTCGCCCACGCCGTTGAGGGGGAGGGCCACCTCGCGGCAGAAGGTGTCGCCCGCGGCGAGGAGCGACATCACCGTGTCGAGGTCATAATCCTGGTACCCGGGGAGCGCCTGCACCGACGCGTAGCCGAGGGTCTCGAGCAGGAAGCGAAAGTCTTCGAGGGGGGCGTTGTAGAGTTGCACGGTGTGCTCTTCGCCCCGATCGCGAGGTGCGGGGCGCGCGGAGGGTCACAGGTTTCGCCGCGCAGCGACCGCCGCGCGGCGGCGTTGTAATACAGCCTCGCCAGCGCAGAAAGAAGGGCCTCCGCGCGCTGTTGACGCACGCGCGGGGCGGGTGCATTGCTGCGGCGCGCGCGGGGCTCCATCGCGCGCCTCTCCCACCGGGTGGTCATCATGTACGTCACGTCGCTCCTTCGCCCTTTGCGCGCGGGCCTGCTCTCGGTCCTTGCCGTGGCCGCGCTCGCGGCCTGCACCAGCGACCGCATCGTCGAGGGGCAGTGCGAGTTCGACTCCGACTGTTCGTCGGGGCAGGTGTGCGCGTCGCGCGCGTGCCGCGCCCCGTGCCGCGTCGACGCCGACTGCGCCGCGGGCCAGCGCTGCCTCGCGGGCGACCGGCCGGGCACCCTCGCCTGCGTGGCCCCCCCGGCGGGCGCCACGGGCTGCGTGCGCGACAGCGACTGCGCCGCCGGCGAGGCCTGCCTCGACAACCGCTGCCGCCCGCAGTGCGAATCCAACTACGACTGTCAGGTCGTCAACCCCCGTCGCTGTGCGTCTCGGGCGCGTGCGTGCCGCAGTGCACCGTCGGCCGCGCCGACTGCGACGGCGTGATGCCCAACGGCTGCGAGGTCGACGTGCGCTCCGACGTGCGCAACTGCAGCGCCTGCGGCCGCGCGTGCCCCGCGGGGCAGGTGTGCTCCGGCGCCGCGTGCCGCTCGGCCTGCGCCGACGGCGAGACGAGCTGCGCGGGCTCGTGCCTGCGCCTCGACGGCGACGTGTCCAACTGCGGCCGCTGCGGCGGCGCGTGCCCGGTGCCCCCCAACGCGACGGCCACCTGCGCCGCGGGGGCGTGCGGCTTCACCTGCGCCGCGGGCTTCGGCGACT
>CAISKJ010000132.1 GCA_903885885.1 uncultured delta proteobacterium | reverse complement strand
TCTCGGGCGGAGGCGCGCGCGGCCGCGACGGCGTCGTCGGCCGAGGCGCCCCACACGCGGCGGCAGAGGCCTTCGAGAAAGAGCATCTGCGCGTGCGCGCCGCGCTCGCTCTCGGCAGGCGCGGCCTCCGTCGAGGCGTGCGGCGACACCGGCGGGAGCGCCGCGGGGCACAGCGCGCGCAGGCTCGCGCGGGTGACCTCGTCGTCGAGGGCGTAGCGGCCGTCGGCGAGGCGGTGCGCGACCACCGCGAGGGGCACGTCGGCGAAGCTGACCCGCCACGCACCGATCGACGGGAGGTCGGGGTACAGCAGCGCGAGGTCGGGGCGGCCGTCGCGGTCCACGTCGAGCGCGCGTGTGCGTGCGGCGAACTCGGCGGGCGCCGCCTCGGGCTCGCGGTGACGCAACGCGCGGCGCGGCGGCGACGCGTCGGGGGCGAGCGCCACGGGCGCGGGCAGAGGCCCCGAGGCGGGTGGCGAGGCGGGCGCGCGGTGGGCGCAGGCGGCGACGAACAACGCGAGGCAAAGGGAGCTACGCACGGCGCGCGAAGCTATCACCGTGACGCGCGGGGAGTCAGTGCGCGGTCATACCGATCCAGGCGACGAGGGCCACGAGGGTCGCCATCGTGATGGGCATGACGAACATCCAGCCCACCGGCGCCACCTGCGGTCCGGGGACCCAGCGCTCGACCGGCTCCTCCGCGTGGCTGTGCGAATCATCGTGCCCGTGTCCGTCGAGAACTGCTTCCATTCGTGAATCCTCCGGGCTCGGCCCTACGCACGCGCCGTGCCTCGGCGCACACCCGACGCGATTGCGCTGCGTTCGCGCGTCCCGTTCATCGCGCGCGCACCTCGCTCGCGCACAACGGCGCGCGAAGCGCTCTGCGTGCGTGGCGTTTCGCGCGGGGTGCGCGCCTGCGCCTCAGGGGGCGTGGCGCGCGAGCGCCTGACGGGCTTCGTCGACGAGCGAGGCGAGCAGCGCCACGGCGCTCCGATGGCGCACGAGGCCCGCCGACTGGCCCGCCCAGAGGGCCAGCAGATCGGCGCGTCCCTGCGCGAGCGCGGCGGCCCGGAGCGCCCCCGTGAGCCAGCCCTGCACGGGATAGGGGGCCACCTCGCCATGGGCCGACGCCTCGTCGACGAAGCGGTTGTGAAGGCCGCGCGCGAGGCGTCCGCTGAACGCGCGGGTGAGCGTGGTGCGCCGCGCGTCGTCGGAGAAGAGGGCCTCGCGGTGGAGCGTGGGCGCTGCGGACTCGTCGCACGCGAGGAAGGCCGTGCCCACCTGCGCGGCCGCGGCGCCCAGCGCGAGGGCCGCCGCCACGCCGCGTCCGTCGGCGATGCCGCCGGCGGCGATCACGGGGGCGCGCACCGCGTCGACCACCTGCGGAACGAGCGCCATCGTGCCCGTGAGCGAGGCCTCGGCGCTGCGCAGAAACGACGGCCGGTGCCCGCCCGCTTCGAAGCCCGTGGCCACGATGAGGTCGACGCCGGCGTCGTCGAGCGCGCGCGCCTCGGGCACCGTGGTGGCCGCGCCGATCGTGACGATTCCGCGCGACCGGCACCCGTCGAGCACCCACGCCGGGGGCACACCGAACACGAAGCTGAAGGCGTGCGGGCGGGCTTCGAGGAGCGCCTGCGCCTGGTCTTCGAAGCGCTCGGCGAAGCGCGCGGGCATGGCGGGGGCCTCGACGCCGAGGGCCTCGAAGTAGGGCTCGAAGCGCGCCCGATGGCGCAGGTATTCGGCCTCGGTGAGCGAGGGCACGGCGGGGTCTTGCGTCGACACCCAGAGGTTGAGCGCGAAGGGCCGCGCGGTCTTCGCGCGGATCGCGTCGGCGAGCGGAGCGAGCGCCTCGGGTCGCAGCAGGTGAGCGCCGAAGGAGCCGAGGCCCCCGCCGTTCGAGACCGCGGCGACGAGCTCCACGCTCGAGAGGCCGCCGCCGAAGGGGCCTTGTACGATGGGGTATTGGAGCGCCAGAAGGGCCGTCGCAGGGGTCGTCCACATGGGACGAGAGGCATCGCGCGGGCAGCGACGGGAGGCAACGGGGGTTCGAGCCGACGGTCGCCGCGCGGGCGCCGACGGTCGACGGCGACGTTCATCGCATGCGATGCATCCGCTCTCCTACCGAGGCCTGTCGTCGCAGGGCCCCACGCGCGGCGGCGGCGCGTCGGGGCAGCCCGCGGGCATCACCGGTCGCGGATGCTCGGGCGCGCTCGGCGGCGGCTGCACCGCGTCGAGGATGCGAAACTCCACCCGGCGGTTGCGCGCGCGCCCGAGCGCCGTGGCGTTCGCGTCGAGCGGAACGTCGACCCCGTAGCCTCGCGCCACCAGCCGCCCGGCCTCGATGCCGTGCTCCACCAGGTACGTCCGCGCGGCGTCGGCTCTGCGCTGCGCGAGCCTCGACGCGGTCGCTTCGCCGACGCTGGCGTGGCCGCGCACCTCGACGCTGCGCAGCTCGGGGTGCGCGCGCATCACCGCGGCGATCTCTTCGAGCACCGGCCGCCCCGGAGGCATCACCGTCGCCCCGTTGAGCGGAAAGAAGAGCTGCGGCGTGATGCGAATCTCCGCCGCCTCGATCACGACGCGGCGCGGGCATCCGTCGGGCGGGAGGCCCGGCTCGTCGGGGCACGCGTCGCACACGTCGACCACGCCGTCGCCGTCGTGATCGGGCTCCGCGCACGGGCCGGCGTCGACCGTCGCAACGGGCGTCGGGGCTGCGTGCGCCGCGGGATCGTCGTGCGCCCCGGGCTGCTGCGCCGTGCGGAGGGGACGGCTGCAGGCAAGGACTCCCACGAGGAACAACGCGCGGCGCATGGGCCTACGATCGCGCGGGGGGTGTTGATTGTCGAGGCGCGAGCGACCGCACACACGGGCGCTCGGTCGGAGGGAAACCTCAGTCGAGGTCGATGCTGTAGAGGGTGCCGTCGTTCTCGATGGCGTAGAGGTTTCCGCCGGCCGAGAAGAGGTGGCGCACCTCGCTGAAGTCTTCGTCGTCGTGCTCGACGTAGCCGCCGTCGTCGAGGTCGGTGGCGCCGAGGGCGCCGTCGTCTTCGACCGCGTAGAGCACGCCCTGGTGCACCGTGGCGGTCACGGTGTCGCTGTACACGCCGTCGTCGCCGTGCTGCTCGAAGTCGCCCGTCTCGGGGTCGATCTTGTAGAGGTTGCCGCTGTTCTCGAGCAGGTAGATCTTGCCCTGCCAGGCCCACAGCGCGCGCGTGTCGAAGTCGCTCCCGATGGCGACCGAATCCTGCTCTTCGATGTCGGTCTTCCAGAGCTGGCCGTCGCGCTCGACGGTGTAGATCACGCCCGAGACGGCGTCGCCGGCCACGGTGTCTTCCCACGCGCCGTCGTCGCCGATCTGCTCCCACTCGCCCGTCGAGGGGCTCACCCGGTAGAGGTTGCCGTTGCGCTCGATGGCGAAGAGGTCGCCCGACTCGGTGCCGTCGGCCAGGAGGAGCTTCGTCTGGTAGCCCTCGCCGATGAGCTTCCACCCGCCGTGCTTGGCGCTCGTGCGATAGAGGTTGCCGCCCCGCTCGTAGGTGAAGAGCTTGGAGCCGAGGCCCACGCCCGTCACCGTCTTGCTCCAGTCGCCGGGCTCACTCTGCTGAATCTTGCTCACCATCGCTGACACACCTCGCGCTGCGCACGCCCACCGCCGCCCGGCGCGAGACCCATCTCGCGCATCGGGGACGCGGAGGGTGACAGAGCCCCCATGCCTTGAATAGAGCGGAAGCTCATCGCCGTCGCGCATGTCCGACGGCGCGACAGCGGGGCCCCCGCCGACGCTACGAGCGTGAGAAGCGCAGCACGCCGTCTTCGAGGGGCGCGTGGCGCAGCGCGCGGCGGTCGAGCGCGTAGTTCTGGTGCAGCTTCCACGGGGGGCGCGAGCCCTGGCGCGGAAACTTCTCGACGCTGCGCAGCACGTAGCCCGCGGAGAAATCGAGGAGGGGCGCCTCGACCACCGTCGGGTCGTCGTTGACGGGGCGGCACTGCGTGTACCCGTGCGCGTCCATGTGGTTGATCAGCCGGCACACGTACTCGCTCGTGAGGTCGCATTTGAGCGTCCACGAGGCGTTGGTGTACCCGATAAAGATCGCGAGGTTGGGCACGCCGCTGCCCATCATGCCCTTGTAGGTCATGGTCTTGGCCGGGTCGACCGCGCGCCCGTCGACCTCGAGCGCCACGCCGCCGAGGAACTTCAGCGTGAGGCCCGTGGCCGTGACGATCACGTCGGCTTCGAGCTCGGCCCCCGACTCGAGCGCGAGGCCCTTCTCGGTGAAGGTCTTGATGCGGTCGGTGACCACCGAGGCCGCGCCCGACTTCAGCACCTCGAAGAGGTCGCCGTCGGGCACGAGGCACACGCGCTGATCCCACGGGTTGTACGTGGGGGTGAAGTGCTTCGCCGCGTCGGCGTCGCCGCGCAGGGCCTTGCGCGCGAGGCCCACGAGCACCTTCTTGGCGTGCGCGGGGTAGCGCCGGCAGTACGAGAAGAAGGCCATGCTCACGAGCACGTTCTTCCACCGCACGACGTCGTAGGTAGCCTCGGGCGACACCTTCTCGCGGAGCCAGTCGGCGAGGCGGTCGCGCTCCGGCGCCGAGATCACGTACGTGGGCGACCGCTGGAGCATGGTGACGTGCGCGGCGCGCTTCGCCATGGCGGGCACGAGCGTCATCGCGGTGGCGCCGCTGCCGATGACCACCACGCGCTTGCCCGCGTAGTCGAGGTCGGCGGGCCAGTGCTGCGGGTGCACCACGGTGCCGCGAAAGCGCGCCACGCCCTCGAAGGCCGGCGTGTAGCCCGCGTCGTAGTCGTAGTAGCCCGCGCACGCGAACACGAAGCCGCACGTGAAGGTGAAGAGCTCGCCCGAGGCGAGGTCGCGCACGTCGACGGTCCATCGGGCGTCGGCGCTCGACCAGCGCGCGCGC
>CAISKJ010000131.1 GCA_903885885.1 uncultured delta proteobacterium | reverse complement strand
GTCTTCGTGCGGTTGCGCAGCACCGTGATGCTCTGGTCGTTCTTCACCAGCACGTCGTGGTTGCGCTCGGCCTGGAGGTACACCTGCTCCTCGCCCGCGGCGTCTTCGAAGCGAAGCTCGTTGTAGCCGCCCGTGGTGGGCGAGCTGTTGGTCTTCAGCGTGCTCTTGGTCTTCTCGCGCGGCAGCCCGTACGGCGTGTTGTTCTCACCGTTGTAGACGCAGCCCGTGATCAGCGGCTTGTCGGGGTCGCCCTCGAGGAAGGTGACCACCACCTCCATCCCCACGCGCGGAATGAACACGAAGCCCCACCCCGCGCCCGCCCAGTTCTGCGACACGCGGATCCAGCACGAGCTGTGATCGTCTTCTTGCCCGAGGCGATCCCAATGAAACTGCACCTTCACGCGGCCGTGAAAGTCGGTGTGAATCTCCTCGCCCGCGGGGCCCACCACGCGCGCCGTCTGCGAGCCGTGCACCAGGGGCCGGTGGGTGACCCGCGCCGCGCGGAAGTGCACCGTCGCGGGCATCACCGTGAAGCGGTTCTGATACCGCTGCGCCGCGGTGCTCTCGTCGAGGCTCATGCCCGCGTCGCGCAGCGCGGCGAGCAGGTGCTCGGCGCCGCGCAGCTCCTCGGGCACCGCGGTGAACGACTGCGCCCGGTGCTCGACGCGCGTGATGAGGTACTTCACGTCGAGCTCGGCGCGCAGGTGCCCGCGCAGGGTGAAGGTGCGCCCCGGCTGAAAGCCCGTCACGTTGCCCGCCCCGGAGCCCGTGCGGCCGTTCACCTGCTGCGCCTCGTGGCGCACGCGGGCCTGCCGCGAGCCGTCGTGCATGGGGTACGCGTGCGTCTCGTCGTCGTACTCGTAGAGCGTCTTGCGCGAGGGGTAGTCGTAGATGGGCCGCGCGCCGCCGCTGTTCGGAAACGACGGCGTCATGTCGAGGGTCGCGCGGGGCCGCGTGAAATCGTAGTCGCGCAGGGTCATCGAGGTGGGGCGCAGCTCGGCGCCCGCTTCGAACCACCGCAGCGACTCGCTCGCGGCCACGTGCATCCCCTCGTCGAGCACGTCGACCGCGTCGCCCAGCACGCCGAGCGGCGCCGCGGGCCACGTGGGCGTGTCGTCGACGAGCACCAGCGCCTCGCCGCCGCGGCCGTCGTGCTTGAAGTAGTACGGGATGCCCTCCTCTTGCAGGAGGCGCTGCACGAAATCGAGGTCGCTCTCGCGGTACTGCACGCAGTACTCGCGCGGCGCGAGCCCGCTCAGCCCGCCCGGGATCACGAGCTCGCCGTCGCCCTGGTACACGCCCGCGACGCGCAGCACCTCGCGCACGATGGCCACCACGGGCATCTCTTGAAAGATGCGCGAGTCGACGCGCTGCGAGAGCGTCCACAGGGCGGGCACCACGACGGCCCGCACGTAGCGGTGCGTGGCCGTGGCGCCGAGGTCTTCGACGCGGCGGATCACGCCCTTGAGCGGGCGGTCGTGGCCCGCGCGGCCCACGGTGTACACCGCCCGCTTGCCCACGAGCCCCTCGGGGCCTGCGATCGACAGCGGCGCAGCGAGCAGGAGGCTCGCCTCGTAGGGCTCCGAGAGCGCCTCGCGCACCGCCGCGTGGATCACCGACCACCCCGCGGCGCCCTCCGCCTGAAACCCGAGCTCGACCTCTGGAAGCACCGACATGCCTGTGGCTCCTCGCGCCCGACCTGCGCGGCGCCCATCGTACCCAATCGGCGCGCCCGACCCTCGCGCAATTTCGCCCATTCTGCTGGTCACTGCGGTGTTCAGCGCGCGCGGCGCGGCGGGCCTTCGGTACCATCGCGCGGGTGAAGTTCTTCGTCTCTCTGTGGCGCGAGGCGCTCGACGCGCACACGCCGTGGCTCTGTCTGCTCGCGCTCGTCGCGCTGGCCTCGGTGCGCGACCGCGTGCACCGGCAGCGACACTTTCGCGCGCAGGCCTTCTTCATCGCGGTGCACCTGGTGGCCCTCACCTTCGCGTCGGCGCTGCACAGCTCCGAGTCCGGCGGTCACAACGAGTTTCGCACCCTGGCGTGGGTGTTCGGCGCGATGGGCTTCGTGGGCGCGGGCGCGTCGGTGGTGTTCCACGGCGTCTTCGCGCGGGTGCGCGTGGCCCTGCCGCCCATCGTCGAAGACGTGCTCGTGGGCCTGCTCTCGGTGATCGCCGCCGTCACCGCCGCGAGCCGCGCCAACATGAACCTCTCGGGCCTCATCGCCACGAGCGCGGTGTTTACGGCCATTCTGGGCTTCTCGCTGCAAGACGTGATCGGCAACGTGGCGAGCGGCCTCGCGCTCCAGGTCGACACGGCCCTCGAGGTGGGCGACTGGATCAAGGTGAACGACGTCACGGGCCGCGTCGTCGAGGTGCGCTGGCGCTACACCGCCATCGAGACGCGCAACTGGGAGACGGTGCTCGTCCCCAACCTGCTGCTCCTGCGCAACCAGGTGACCGTGCTCGGGCGGCGCAGCGGGCAGCCGCAGCAGTGGCGACGCTGGGTGCACTTCAACGTCGACTGGCGGCACCAGCCCTCCGACGTCATCGAGGTGGTGCAGGGGGCCGTGCGCGGCGCCGAGATCGACCGCGTCGCGGCCACGCCGCTCCCCAACTGCGTGCTCCTCGACATGGCCGACTCGTACGGCAAGTACGCGCTGCGCTACTGGCTCACCGACCTCGCCGCCGACGACCCCACGGACTCCGAGGTGCGCACGCGGATCTATTTTGCCCTGCAGCGCGCGGGCATCAAGCTCGCCATTCCCGCGCAGTCGGTGGCCGTCACGCAGGAGTCCACGGACCCGCCCGTCGTGAAGACCGAGCGCCAGGCCGAGCGCCGCAAGAGCGTGCTGCAGTCCGTCGGGTTCTTTCGAACCCTCGCCGACGACGAGCTCGACGAGCTCGCGCGCACGCTGCGCTACGCGCCCTTCGCGCGCGGCGAGGTGATCACCCGCCAGGGCGCCGAAGCCCACTGGCTCTACCTCATCGAAGAGGGCTCGGCCTCGGTGCGCATCGCCGAGGCCGGGGTCGAGCGCGAGGTCGCGAAGCTCGGCCCCGCGAGCGTCTTCGGCGAGATGTCGCTCCTCACCGGCGCGCGCCGCGCGGCCACGGTGATCGCCGAGAGCGACGTCGAGTGCTTCCGCCTCGAGAAGGCCGCGTTTCAGCGCGTGATCGAGCGGCGGCCGGAGCTCGTGGCGGGCTTCGCCGCGACGCTCGCGCGGCGCAACGCCGAGCTGCAGGCCGCCCGCGAAGGCCTCGACGAGGAGGCCACCAGGCGCCGCCAGAAGACCGTCGAGCGCGACCTCCTCGACCGCATTCAGAGCTTCTTCGGGCTCGGGTGAGACCTCACGCGAAGCGAAGCTGCGCGTACTCGCAGCGCTGCGCGTACCCGATGGCTGAATAGATCTTGTTCGAGGTGGGGTTGGCGAGGTCGGTGAACAAGAAGCACCGCGCCCATCCGCCGTCGAGGAGGCGCCGCGTCACCGCCGCCACGCAGGCCGACGCGTAGCCGAGGCCCCGCTCCGCGGGCGGCGTGTACACGCCCGTCACGCGACCGCCCCGGAGGGTGCTCGCGCCGCGCATCGTCATGCTCACGGGCGCGTCGGTCTCCCAGAGGTACAGGCCGCCGTGGCCGAGGCGCGCGGTCACCGTCGCGCGCATGCCCGCGCGGTGCTCGTGCGGAATCCGCGCGTCTTCGTTGAACCCCTCGGCCCACCGAAGCACGCCGTCGCGATCGGCGTCGGTGGCCTCGCGCATCCGTCCGCGTGCGCTCTCGGGTGCGCGCAGCGCGGTGAGCTCATAGAGCCCCTGGCGCATGGTCACCTCGGCGCGCGTGGCCGTGAGCGCGCTCCACCGCGCGGCGAAGGCGTGTGCGACGTCGCGGGGCCCCGACACGCCCACGACCGCACGCCCCGCGGCCCGCAGCGCGGCGCAGAGGGCGTCGAGCGCGGCGTCGGGCATCGCGGTGAGCACCACGCTCTGCCCTGCGACGTGGAGGGCCGCGCCCGCGAGCGCCGCGCCGTCGTGGAGGGAGCACACCCACGTGCCGTCGTCGGGGTTCACCGCGCGGAGGGCCGCGCCGATGAGGAGGTTGTGCTCGGCCTCGGTGCGGTCGAAGTACGGTCGGTCGCTCGCGATCAGCGACGGACCGTCGGTGTGGGCGACGACCTTCATGCGGGCTCCACGGGTCAGAGGTTGGCGCGGGCCCAGGCGACGATGAGGGCGTTGCGGTCTTGCCCCCAGGCTGCGCGGTACGCGCGCCCCACGATGTCGGGCCATGTCGAACGGTCGGCGGGCACGGCCTCGCGCGTGAGCGCGGTCCACTGCGCGGGCGTGGTGCCCGCGATGCGCCCGTAGGTGCCCACGAAGGCGATGGGGTCGGTGCGATAGGCGGCCATCTGCGCGGCCGTCGGCTGCTCGCGCGTCGCGTACGGGAGGCCCGCGATGCGCACCGTGACCCCGTTGCGAAAGGGGTAGATGCGCTGCCCCGTGCCGTCCATGTCTTCGAACACCACGCCCGCGACGGGAAACTGCGCGCCGCTCTGTCCGATGATGTTGTTGCAGAGGGCGTCGACGTCGGCCCGCTGCGCGCTCCCGCGGCGCTCGATGGCGGCCTGCACCACCCAGCGCGCGAGCTGCGACGGCTCGGCGTCGGCCACGATCACGTCGGCCTGTCGCGTGCCGCCGCTGAACGAGTCGGACACCCGGTAGTGGCAGAGCCGCAGCGGCACGCCGGCCCAGCCCGGGTACGTGGTGGGCTGACAGCTCCCCTCGAGGTAGCGAGCGGTGCGGCGGGCTTCGAACCACGCCGTGACGCGCGCTACCTCCGCGGCGGGCAGGGCGGTGCTCGGCGCGTTGCGCACCCGCACGTCGACCTCGTGCGCGGCGCTGCGACCGGCGACGTCGTAGGCCACGGCGCGGAGCCGCTGCATCCCGTCGGGCACGTACCCCGCGGTGTACCAGTCGAGACCGTAGGGGGCCGTGCCGTCGACGCCGATCTCGTAGGCGCCGCCTTCGCTGAAGAACACCACGCGCGCGACGCCCGCCGTCGCCGAAGCCGAGACCGACAGCGCGACCACGCCCGACACCGTGGCCCCGCTCGTGGGCGTCGTGAAGCGTACGGAGACGGTCGCATCGACGGGCGCCGCAACGTCGGCAGGCGTCGCAGCGTCGGGAGGCGTCACCGCGACGTCGATCGGCGCCGTGTCGAGCGCGGCATCGGAGGTCGTGGCGTCGGAGCGCGTAGCGTCGGCCGGCGCGAGGGCCGCGGCGTCGTCGCGGCCGAGCGGGGGCCCGTCGGAGGAGCCACATCCCGCCGCCAGCGAGAGACCGAGCGCGAGCGCGCAGCGCCCGCGGGTCGTCGGCATGCCAATTCCCCTGCTGCTACAGCGATTCAACGGCGCGAACGGTAACGAAGCCGCGCGCGCGATCGCAAGCGCGATCGGCGCACCCGCGGCGAAGGGTTTGTAGCGCAGCGGTCGACCTCGCGGCCGCAAACGGATGCGCCGTGCGGCGGGTCGAGGTGCCCTTCGTGCACGACACGCCCGAGGCGCAGCGCGCGACCGAGACGAGCGTGCGCGCCTCCGCGGGCCGCCCCCACGGCGATGGACCTCGCGCACCGACGTTGACGCCGCCGCGCCGGGGGTGCTCCTCTCGGCGCGAAGCCCCCGCAATGGTCTCTCCGCACCTTCGAAGGCGCCTCGCGGCCTGCCTCGCGAGCGCGGCGCTCTACGCGCCCGCCAGCGTCGCGCAGCCAGCGCCCGAGGTCGAGGCGCAGGCGCACTTCGACCGCGGCCTCCGCCTCGCCGATCGGGGCCAGTGGAGCGACGCCATCGAGGCCTTCGAACGCGCCCGCGCCCTCGCGCCGCTGCCCGCGGTGCTCTTCAACCTCGCCGAGGCCCGACGGCGCGCCAACCGCACGCGCGCCGCCCTCGACGCCTACGTCGAGTACCTCGAGCGCGCCTCGGCCACGTCGCAGTTTCGCACCGTCGCCATGCAGCGCGTCGTCGAGCTCGAGCGCCGCGTGGCACGCCTGCGCTTCGACGTGTCACCGCCCGAGGCCGTCGTGCGCGTCGACGACCGCGACCTCAGCGACGCCGCGCAGCTCACCCTCGACCCCGGCCCCCACGCCATCGTGGTGCGCGCGCCCGGCTACGAGCCCGAGGCCCGCACGATGACGCTCGAAGCGGGCGAGCGGGCCACCCTCGCGATCCACCTCGCGCGCACACAACCCGTCGCCACGCCGTCGGCGGTCGAAGCACCACCACCACCACCGCCGCCACCACCGCCACCGCCACCACCACCGCCACCGCCGCCCGAGAGCACGTACCGCTACGCGTTTCAGCTCGCGGCCGTGACGCACGCGATCCTCGATGAGGGCAGCATCGGCTTCGGCGTCGGAGCGCGCCTCGGGATGCGCGTGGCGCGCTCGTGGGAGCTCGTGATCGGGCTCAGCCACGACAGCACCAACGGCGTCGGCTACGCGGTGGGCGGCCTCGGGTTCTTCTTCGTGTCGCACGCGGCGTCGCCCATCGCCGTGTACATGGGCTCGACGCTCGGCGTGATCGTGCCGCAGTGCACGACGCGCTGCACGTACACCTCGTCGGGCGCTGCGGCGCAGACCGACCTCACGCTGCTCGTCACGGCCGGCGCGCGCTTCGAGATCACGCGCTGGTTCGGTCCCTTTCTCGAGCTCAACGGCGGCATCGCGCGCTTCACCGACCCGGGGCCGCTCATCTATTTCGGCACGGGCGTTCAGTTCGCGCTGCCAATGTGAGCGAAGGGGGCGAGAGGCTGCGGTAGAGTCGCGCGGCGCGCATGGCAGACACGCTCAAGGTCGAGGGTGCCGCAGGGGAAGCGGCCGTCGGCGCCGACGACCCCGCCGCGCGCGTGGGCACCGTCGTCGCGGGCAAGTACGCGCTGCACAGGCTCCTCGGCGTCGGGGGCATGGGGGCGGTCTACGAGGCCGAGAACACCTGGACCGGCCGCCGCGTGGCCCTCAAGGTGATGCTCCCCGCAGCGCGCAAGCAGCCCACCGCGCCCGAGCGCTTCTTGCGCGAGGCGCGGGCCGCTTCGAAGGTGCAGCACCCCAACATCGTCGAGGTGTTCGACGCCGGGCAGAGCCCCGCCGACGGCGCCCTCTACATCGTGCAGGAGCTCTTGAAGGGCACCGACCTGCGCGCGCTCCTCGACACGCAGCCCACGCTCTCGTGGCGCGAGGCCTGGGCCGTGATCGGGCCCGTGGTCGAGGCCCTCGCCGCGGCGCACCGCCAGGGCATCGTGCACCGCGACGTAAAGCCCGAGAACATCTACCTCGCCGACACGCCCGCGGGGCGCGTGCCCAAGCTCATCGACTTCGGCATCGCGCGCCTCATCGACGGCGACGCGCCCACGAACCTCACGGGCTCCGGCGCCCTCATGGGTACGCCCTACTACATGTCGCCCGAGCAGGCGCGGGGCCTGCGCGACATCGACGCGCGCGCCGACGTGTGGGCCCTCGGCGTGGTGCTCCGCGAGGCGCTCACCGGGCGCCGCCCCTTCGCCGGCGCCAACTACAACGCCGTCATGGTGGCCATCCTCCAGGGCGAGCTCAGCGCCACCGCCGACGTCACCCGCGACGTGCCCGCGCACGCCGCCGCCGCCATCGACCGCGCCCTCGCGCGCGACCCGTCGCAGCGCTTCCGCGACGCCGCCGAGCTCCTCGACGCCCTGCGCGCCCCCGTCGCCGACAGCCTCGCGCAGACCGCGCCGGGCGTCACGGTGCCGCTCCGCGTACGCCACCGCAAGCGCACCCTCGGCGCCGTGTTCGCCGCGGGCGCGTGCGTCGCCACCCTCGTCGCACTGAGCCTGCAGCGCGCCCGTCCGCCCGCGCGCCCCGTCGTCGCCGCGCCCGTCGCGGCCCTCGCTGCGCCCGCCGCGTCGCCGG
>CAISKJ010000130.1 GCA_903885885.1 uncultured delta proteobacterium | reverse complement strand
GCCCGCGCCCTCGTCGGGCGCCCCGGTGCGCAGCCGTCGCCACAGGAGCACAAAGGCCGTGAGCGCGAGGTACGCCTCGGTCTTGCCGCCACCCGTGGGGAACCACAACAGGTCCATCACGGCGCGGTCGGCGTTGGGGCTCCCGTCGGCGTTGCGCGGGTGCGCGAGGCCGCGCAACGTGAGGAGCTGAAACGCGAGCTGAAAGGGCCTCCAAGTGAGCTTCGCGGTCGCCCCGCTCGCCCATCGGCGCTGCGTCACCATCGCGCGCTGCGCGAGCTGAAACGCCCGCCGCACGCCCGCGTCCGCGGGGTCGGAGAGCAGCGCGATGGCGTCGCGGATGCGCGGCGACACGGCCGCCGCCGTGGCGAGGTTGGCGCGCGCCTGCGAGGCCATGTCGGGCGTGAGCAGGCCCGCGGCCTCTTCGCGCGTGACCCGCTGCGCGAGGTCGCGCTGCCAGCGCTCGTAGGCCTCGGGCACCGCGTCGAGCAGGTGCTTCAGCGTGGCCCCGTCGGGCGCGTCGGCGAGCGTCGCGGCGTCGAAGCAGGTGCCGCCCGCGTAGAAGCGCTCGGCGGCCTCGTCGCGAAACACCGCGTGCCCGTCGGCCGACATCGACTTCACGAGCTGCCGCGGGATCCACTCGGAGGCGACCACCACGCGGCCGTCGCGCACCGCCCAGGTGGCGCCGCAGGTGTGGCCCACGGCGTACTCCTCGGCGTCGCGGTAGATCAGGTCGTTGATGCGCGTGTCTTCGTCGAGCGCGCCGTGGCCCCCGATGCGTCGAGCGCGTCGCGGCACGATCGCGCAGTCGCCGACGGCCTCCACTTCGAAGCGCACCTGAAAGAGGTGCTTCGTCTCGAAGGTGACGCGCCCGGGATCAGCCCCCTCGGTGTTTTCGAACGCGACCGTCACCTGCCACTGCGACTCGTGCTTGAGCCCGCGGATCCACCAGCGACCGAGGCCCGGCATTGCGATGCTGGAGAGCCCCGCCTGCACCACGACATTCCCCGGCGGATCGAGGGAGACGGGCGTGCGTTGCCACGCCTCGGGGCGCTCGGGGTCTGCTCCGATTCGAGGCGAGTAGCGCGCTGCTGTCGCGCGAATGGCGAGCGTCGGTTGCACGCCCTTCACGGCGAAGGAGATGCCCATCACCGAGGGGCGGCGCATCATGCTCGTCGGCACGACGGTGCCAGGACTGCCGTCCTCATCGTCCCCAGCATCGCTGTCCTCTTCGTCTTCGGGGTTCGTCTCCTTCGACGGGGGGTAGAGAATGCCCGCGATGTACTGGTCGCTCGGCCACGCGCGAAACTCCTCCGCGTCACCGTGCTGCGGACCGATCATGTCGGCCGCGAGTTGTTCGAGCAGACGCTCTCGGGCTGTGCTCACTTGATTCCTCCCACGAAGCCAGGGCCCACGACGATCGGCGTCAGAAAAAGGCGCGTCGACTGCCAGGGCTCGGGCACCGACGCATCCAGTACGAACTCAGCCGGGAGCCCCACGCTCCCCACGTCGAACCAGCGCAGATGGTTCACAAACATCGGTGTCCTCGCCGCTTTGTTGATCTCGCGCGCCGCAGCCCGCAGATCGTCTACGCAGTCGAGAGAGAGCGTGGCGAGCGGAAGCTGCGAGTCCTTCGGGACGATGCACCGAGCCTTGTCACGATCGAGAAAGGTGTGGACGCCCACGCCACGACAAACGCCGTCGTAGGCCGCGAGGGTCCGCTGTTGCTCCTCCATCTCGCGGGCCGCGATCGTCGCGTTGCGCGCCGGGTCGAGGTCGCCAGCGCGGCCGATCTCGATCTGCATCCGGCCATTGTCGCATTCGCGCCACGGGCGTCCCGAGCCTTCGAGGTGCGCCCAACGCGATGCCGCGAACCGCCTCACATCAAGGCGCTCCTTCGCGCGCGAAAGCCCCACGTAGAGCACGCGCGCCTCGTCGATGGAAAGGTCGCGCTGCCTGCTGAGCAGCAACATGGCCTCGGCAGCCTCCCGCCCCTTGGAACCGTGCACGGTGCTCACGATCGGTCCCCCCACTCCGACTTCTCGCTGCACCACGTCGTCGGG
>CAISKJ010000129.1 GCA_903885885.1 uncultured delta proteobacterium | reverse complement strand
CGACCGCGGGCGTGCGACGCGCGTCGAGCGATCCCCACGCGAGCGCCTCGGGGGGAACGGGCGCCGGACGCACCTCCGCCGAGCGGCGACGGCGCAGCGACGTGTCCCACGCCGAGAGCATCGCGAGCGCGTCGCGAAACGTGGGCGACGCGGGCAGCGGCCCGACCACCGTGTTGCCGTGGAGCACGGTCCAATGGTCGCTGTCGAAGCGCGCGGTCGCCTCCGCGGCGGTGCCCGTGTGCAGTCGGCTGAGGTCGCTCACGGCCGAGAGCACGCGGCGGTCGGGGCGCAAACGAACACGGGCCGCGAGCATCGCGCGCAGGTGCGCGGCCGACTCGGGAAAGGTGCTCACGCGCTCGGGAAGCGGTGGCAATCCGGGCGGCTCGTGCGAGAGGTCGGGCGCGCGCCCGAGCGCCGCCGCGGGGTCGACGAACTGCGCCAGCGACGCGAGCCCCAGCGCCCCGACATGGTGAGGGCCACCACGATCGTGAGGGCCGACGAGACTCGCTCACGCGCGCGCTGCATCGGCGCGATCCTACACCGCGCCCGCCGCGCGCCGCGCCGAAGCGATGGGGCTGTGGTACTCGACACGCGCAATGGCACCGAGCGCCGACCCGCTTCCCATCGACGCCCTGCGCGACACCTTTCGCGCCCACACCGCGGCGGGCCCGGTGGTCATCACGTCGCCCACGGGGTCGGGCAAGTCCACGCAGGTTCCGCGCTGGTGCGATGGGCGCGTCATGGTGGTCGAGCCGCGCAGGCTCGCGTGCCGGGCCCTCGCCGCGCGCGTGGCCGACCTCGAGGGCAGCCCCCTCGGCGGCGCCGTCGGATACAGCGTGCGCGACGAGCACCGCGCCACCGACGCCACACGAATCCTCTTCGTCACACCGGGCATCGCGCTGCGCATGTTCCCCGAGTGGGGGCGCTTCGAGAGCGTGGTGCTCGACGAGTTTCACGAGCGCAGCCTCGACACCGACCTCCTCCTCGCCCTGCTCATGCGACGGTCGCGCGCGCGGCTCACGGTGATGTCGGCCACCCTCGAGGGCGACCGCGTCGCGGCCCACCTCCGAGGGCACCACCTGCGCGCCGAAGCGCGGACATATCCTGTCACCATGAAGCACGTGGGCGACGGCGCCGCGCAGCTCCCCTCGCCCGACGGGCTCGAGGATCGACTGCGGCGCGCGCTCGACCAGTGCCGCGACGACCCCGGCGACGTGCTGGTGTTTCTGCCGGGCAAAGGCGAGATCGCCGAGGCGCTGCGCGCGCTCCGCGGCCGCCGCGACGTCGACGTGGTGCCCCTGCACGGCGAGCTCTCCCTCGAAGAGCAGCGCCGCGCCTTCGCGCCCACGCAGCGCCGCAAGGTGGTGCTCGCCACCAACGTGGCCGAGACGTCGGTGACCATCCCGGGCATCGGCGTGGTGATCGACGGCGGCCTCGCGCGGCAGACGCGCTACCGCGGCGGGCGGGCGTCGCTTACCCTCGCGCCCGTCGCGCAAGACAGCGCCGACCAGCGCGCCGGGCGCGCGGGCCGCACCGCCGCGGGCGTGTGCTACCGGCTCTGGAGCGCGGCTGCGCGGCTCGCCCCCGTCACGCTCCCCGAGGTGCACCGCGAGTCGCTGGTCCCCCTCGTGCTCGCGGCCGCCGCGTGCGGAGAGACGCCCGAGTCGCTCCCCCTCCTCGACGCGCCCAGGGAGCGCGCCCTCGCCGACGCCCGCGAGGAGCTCACCGCCCTCGGCGCCCTCGACGCGCGCGGCGCCCTCACCCCGCGCGGGCGGGAGCTCTACGGCCTCCCCCTCGACGCGCCCCTCGCGCGGCTCCTCGTCGAAGCGCGCGCCACGGGCGCCCTCGACGACGCCATCGACCTCGTCGCCGCCCTCGCCGCGGGGCGTCCGCTCTTCACCCGCGACGCGCCCTCGGCCTTCGGCGACGACCTGCGCGCCTGCGGCTGCGACGCGACGGCGCTCGTGCTCGCCGTACGCCGCGGCGACCCCGACCACGACAACCTCCACCGCGGCGCCCTCGACGAGGCGCGGCGCACGCGCGCACGCCTCCGCCGCGCGCACGGCCTCGACGAGCTCCTCTACGCCGACGCCCCCGTCGACCGCGAGCGCCTCGCGCGCACGGCCCTCGCCGCCGACCCGCGCTGCGTCCACGTGGTGCGCACGCGCGGCCGCGAGGTGGCGTGGAGCAACGGCGGCACCGAGCTCGCGCTCGCCCGCGAGAGCGCCGTGCACAACGCCCGCGACGTCGAGGCGCTCGCCGTGCTCGACGTCCGCGCGCTCGGCGAGGGCCGCGACGCGACGGTGCTCATCACGTGCGCCACGCCCGTTCCGCTGCGATGGCTCGTCGACGCGGGCCTCGGCCGCGACCGCCTCGCGGCCGTCACCATCGAGCGCGGCCGCGTGGTGGCCAACCTCGAGCGCGTGTACGCCCGCAAGGTGCTCGCCACGCGCGAAGACTCTCCCGTCGGCGAGGTCGCCCGCGAGGCCATCTGCACGCTCTTCCTCCGCGGGTCGATCTTTCGCGAGAGCCTCCTCCGCACGAAGGAGCGCCTCGCCGCCGCGACCCTCGCCGCGCGCCTCGTCGCCACGGGGCGCACCTTCGACGACCCGTGGGGCCCGCCGCCGCTCGCCGAGCTCGAGCTCGAGGCGTGGG
>CAISKJ010000128.1 GCA_903885885.1 uncultured delta proteobacterium | reverse complement strand
GCCCGCGAAGACCGAGGAGCCCGCGAAGTCCGAGGAGCCCGCGAAGTCCGAGGAGCCCGCGAAGTCCGAGGAGCCCGCGAAGTCCGAGGAGCCCGCGAAGTCCGAGGAGCCCGCCAGGGCCGAAGCGAAGCCCGCTCCGAAGAAGCCCGAAGAGAAGCACACGGCGCACCCCGCCGAGGCGCAGGGCAACCCGATGAGCATGGTGATCACGGTGGTCGTGATCGCGGTTCTCGCGTTCGCGGTGTACTGGTTCCTGCTCCGTGGCAACGACGCGCCGCAGCACCCTGGCCTCGACCTGCCCGGCGCAGTAAGCGCGCTCCTCGCGAAGCTCCCCGCTCGCGCCTGATCGCACCCCGGTACGAATTCCTGTCACATCTGCGCGAGTCGTTGCCACCTGACGGGCAATGATGGGCGCGCCAATGCCGTCTCTTCCGCTAGTACCCGATGCAATCGCCGACGCGATCGCTCGCGGAGACCATCGCGCCGCCCTTGCGGAGTGTGCTCGTTCGCACGGCGCCTCGTTGGGCCGATTGTGCATGGCGTGGCTCGGCTCGCAGGCCGAGGCCGACGAGGCGACGCAAGAGACCCTCCTCGCGGCCTACGACGCGATGCGGGGCTTCCGTGCCGAGTCGTCGGTGCGCGCGTGGCTCTTTGGCATCGCGCGGCACGTCTGTGCGCGTCGACAAGAGACGCGCGTGCGCCGTGAGGCGCGCCTGCGCCTTGTGTACACCGCGGGCGAGGTCGCACCGGGGGCCGACAGCCTCCTCGCCGCACGCCATCGGGCCGAGCGCGTGCGCGAGGCGCTCGAGTTGTTGAAGCCCTCCGAACGCGACGCGGTGGTGCTCCGCTACGAGGCCGAGCTGTCGTTTCGTGAGGTGGCCGACGCGTGCGGCATCGACGAGGCGACGGCTCGCAAGCGCGTGAGCCGCGCGCTCGAGCGGCTCCGGGTCGCGCTCCCCGACGATCTCTAGGCACTCCACCCCGTGAGGACAGTGATGAACGAACCTACGCAAGACTGCGCGCGGTTCCGCGACGATCTCTCCGCGTGGCTCGACGGCGACGTGAGCCCCGAGGCGGCCCGACACCTCGCGGGCTGCGACGCGTGCCGCGACCTCCGCCACGAGGCGCGACAGACCGCGCGCGCGATCGCGGCCGCCGGGGCCGACCACGTCCCACCATCGCCCGACGCGCTCGTCGCGCAGGTGCTGGGCGCCCTCGATGCGCGCGTGCTGCCCGCGAGCCCCGCACCCCAGCCCTACGCCGCGGCCATGCGCCCGCTCCCCGGGCCCGTGCAGCAGGTGGCCGACCGCGCGGAGCCCTACGTCGCAGCGCCGCCCGTGCCTGCCCCGCCGGTCTTCGCACCCACGCCGTCACCCCTTCGCGCCGCGCCCGTGCCTCGCTCGCGGGCGCTCTGGATTGCGGGCGGGGGCGTCACCTTCGCGGTCGCCGCCGCGGCCGCCGTGGGCCTCGTGGTGCTGCGCGACGCCAGGGCGCCCAAAGCGGTGGCGACCGTCGCTGCGCTCACGCCGTGGAGCGCGCGCGTCGATCGCGTGCTGCGCGCCTCGGCGGACGCTGCGGGCGGCCTCGACGTGATGCTCCCCGGCGCGCGCGCCTACATCGCCGCGCGCGAACGAACGACGCTCCCTGCGGGCTCGCGCCTGCGCACCGATGGCAAGACGCGCGCGCGGCTTCGCCTCGACGACGGCTCGGTGCTGGTGCTCGACCGCGCGACGGAGCTCGTGCTCGACGGCGCAGCCTCGCGCAGTGCGAGCCTCGTGGCGGGCAACGTGGTGGTCGACGTGGCGCACGTCGCGTCCGACGCGGCCGCCCACATCGCGACGCCCTCGGGCCCCGTCGAGGTGCTGGGCACGCGCTTTGCGCTTACGGCCACCTCCGACCGCACCAGCGTGCGCGTCACGCGCGGCGTGGTGAAGCTCGGCGCCACCGCGCAATCTGTCGAAGTAAAGACGGGGCAGGAGGGGCTCCTCGCGCGCGGCGAGGGGGCCACCGTGGCGCCCGCCGTCGACCTGGCGAGCGCCATGTCGTGGGCCGAGCTCAGCGCCGACGCGAGCGACGCGCCCGTGGTGGGCCTCGGCGAGCTGCGCGCCCGCCGCCCGGGGAGCACCACGGAGCGCGACGAGGCGGTGCACCTCGCGAGCCACGCGGTGAAGGTGCGCATCGTCGGCAACGTGGCGCGCACCGAAATCGAAGAGGTTTTTCGCAACGACACGGGGCAGGCGCTCGAAGGCGTATACCGATTCCCGCTGCCGCCCGAAGCGCAGGTCGAGACGCTCGCGCTCGACGTGGGCGGCCACATGGAGCCCGGATCCTTCGTCGATCGCGACCGCGCCGCTGCCATCTGGCGCGGGGTGATCCGCCACGCGACGCCGCACCCGTTGGCTACGCGCGAAGAGTACGTGTGGGTGCCCGGCCCCTGGCGCGACCCGGCGCTCCTCGAGTGGCAGCGCGGCGGGCGCTTCGAACTGCGCGTGTTTCCCATTCCGGCTCACGGCACGCGCAAGGTGTCGATCTCGTACACGCAGTCGGTGGCGCCCTCGGCGGGCGTGCGTCGGTATGTGTACCCGCTGCCGCACAACCCCGACGGCAGCACCCGCGTCGATCAGTTCTCGCTCGACGTGCAGGTGCTCGGGCACGAGCAGTCGCGTGGCGTCCGCGTGGCGGGCTACCCCCTCGCGGCCGCGCCGGGCACCGGGGTTCCCGTCGGCGCCGACCGCATGACCTTCGCGCAGCACGGCTTCGTTCCCTCGGGCGACCTGCTTGTCGAATATGCGCTCCCCGACGCGCGCGCACCCCTCACGGCGTGGACGTATCAGCCCCCCGCCTCCTCCCTCGACGCGCCCTCGCAGCATCGCCCCTACGCGGCCTTCGCGCTGCGCCCGACGCTGCCCCGCTGGGGCGACGCGCGGCCTCGCGATTACGTGCTCGTGGTCGACGCGAGCCGCTCGATGGTGGGCGAACGCATCGCACGGGCCTCGCGCCTCGTGGGCGCCGCCGTGGCCGAGATGGATCGACGCGACCGCTTCACCGTGCTCGCGTGTGACACGCGCTGCCGCGCGATGGGGTCGATGCAGCTCGCGTCCGATCAGGGCGCCGTGTCGGCGCAGCAGTTCGTCGCGGCGACTCCCGCCGCGGGCGCGAGCGACCTCGTGGCGCAGGTGCGCGAGGCCGTGCGCGCGTCCGCGGTGAGCCCCGACGCGAGCCGCGACGTGCGCATCGTGTACGTGGGCGACGGCGCGGCGAGCGTGGGCTGGCGACGGCCCGACCGCATCGCTGCGGCGGTGCGCGAGGCCATCCCCGCGGGGCGTACCACGGTCACCGCCGTGGCGATCGGCTCCGACGCCGACGCCCAGACGCTCGGCGCGATGGCACGCGGGGGTGGGGGCGCGCTGGTGCCCTACGTGCCCGGCGAGCGCGTGCACGCCGCGGCCCTGTCGCTCCTCGAAGCGACCTACGGCGTCGCGCTGCGTGACCCCGAGGTGATCCTCCCGGCGGGGCTCACGGCGATGGCGCCCGCGAAGCTCGGCGTGCTCCGCGCGGGCGCAGAGGCCATTGTGACGGCGCAGATGACGTCGCCCTCGGTGGTGGGTGACGTGGTGCTGCGCGGCACCGTGGGCGGCGAGCCCTTCGAAGCGCGCTACCCCATCAACCTCGCCCTCTCGGGGGCCGATGGCAACGCGTTCGTACCGAGGCTCTACGCGGCCGCGCGCATCGCCGACCTCGAGGCCACCGGTGCCCCCGCGTCGCGGGCCGAAATCATCGACCTGTCGCAGCGGTACCGCGTGGCGAGCCGGTACACGTCGCTCCTGGTGCTCGAGAGCCCCGCGATGTTTCGCGCGTTCGGCGTCGAGAGAAACAATGCGCAGGTCGAGTGGACGGGTGAGACCAGCGCCCAATCGACGGTGGTGCCCGCCGCGCCCGAGGCCGGGGCTGATGACCTCGACGAGCCCGGTGCGACCGGCGGCCTCGGCACGCTCGGCGCGCGCGATCAGAGCGGCGCGGGCTACGGTGCGGGGCGAGCCGGCATCATGGGCCACGCACGCGCGCCCGCAGCGTCGATCGACGCGATGGCGGGCGAAGCGGGCGACGCGAACCAGCCGATGGCCCAAGCGCCGACCGACGTCGCGCGGCGGAGGCACGGTCCCGGCGCGGTCGTCACGGGCGCGCTCCCCGCGGCGCGCGTCGCGCCTCGGCTCAACTGGGGCTGGATGCGGCGCGTGTGGGTGCGCCGCGCGGCCCTCGCGACGGCCCCTGCGGGTGATGGGGCCGACCCTGCGTTCGCGCAGCGGGCGGAGCGGGCGCGCGAGGGGCTGCTGGCCAACCCCGACAGCCGCGATCGGCACCGCGAACTCTACCGTTGGCTCGCGCTCGCGGGCGAGGTCGACGAGTCGGCCGACATCGCAGCGCGGTGGACGGCGCGCGACCCCCTCGACGCCGACGCGATCACGCGCGCAGCCGATGTGGCGGCGCGGCAGGGCGACCGCGAGCTGTCCGTGCGCCTCCTGGCGGGCGTGCTCGACGTGAGGCCCGACGACGTGTCGGCCCATGAGCGCATGGCCCTGCTCCACGAGCGCGCGGGCGAGGCCGAGCGGGCGTGCGCGTACCGCGTCGCGATCGCCGAGGTGCGGCCCAACGATGCGACGGCGCAGGCCCGCGCGGTGCGATGCGAGCGCGCCCTGGGGCGCGAGCAGTCGGCGGCGCGGCTGCTCACGGCGATCGCCGACGAGGCCCTCCGGGCGCGCGTCGCGGGCGAGGTGGCCACGGGCATTGCGGGCCTCGAGGGCGACGTGCGCGGCGAGCTCACCGTCACCGCCACGTGGGAGGGCGACGAAGACCTCGACCTCGCGGTCATCGATCCGCGCGGCGTGCGGCTCTCGTGGCAGGGCGGGCGCGCGGGCATCACGGCGCGTCAGGCCACGAGCACGCACGGCGAGGCGCTCGGGGTGGCACGCCTCGCGACAGGCGAGCACCTCCTCGAGGTGGTGCGCGCGGCGCCCTCCAGCCGCCCTGTGCAGGGCCGGGTGACGGTGCACGCGCTCGGGCAGGATCGCACCTTCGCCTTCGTCATCACGGGAGAGCGCGCGCGCGTCGGCCGCGTCACCCTCACGCGCGAAGCCCAGCTCGTGCCGGCCGAGAACGGTCGCAACGGTCCAAGGATCGATTGATCGCACCTTCGGGGCTTCTCATGCGCCAAAAGGTGCGTCACGATCATCCCATGGGTGCGTAACCCTCTTCACGGCCCTCGCGGAGCAGGCGTACGCGGAGCCCTGCTTCAGGCGAGTCCCCATGCGCACTGTTCTGTTCGCGTTCGCGCTCCTCGTTTCGGCTCCGTCGTTCGCGTGGGCGGAGCCTCTCGCGGGGCATGCGTTTCCCTCGTTCTCGGTCGATGACATCGCGGGTACCACGCACACGCAACGCGACCTCACGGGGCGCGTGTCGGTGCTCCTCGTCATGACCGACAAAGACACCGGCCCCGCGATGACCGCGTGGTACCGGCGCATTTCGACCGCCGCGCCCACCGCGCGCGTGCTCAGCGTGGTGGCGGTGAGCTTGTTCCCGCTCATCCCCACGGCGACGGTGATCTCCCAGGCGCGTGACGCGACGCCGCGTCATCGGTGGAGCGAGGTGTGGCTCTCTCGCAACGGCTCGCTCGCCGAGTCGCTCGGGCTGCCCGAGAGCGAGACGCCCTGGGTCTACGTCGTCGATGCCTCAGGGCGCGTGGTCGAGGCCGTGCACGCCCCGGCCGACGACGCGGGCCTCGCGCGCATCACGGCCGCCCTCGGCCGCCAGGGCGCGTCGGCCCGGCGTTAGGCGCCCTTCGCGCTACGAGGCGGTTACGCCCGTACGCAGCGAGGCCAGCACCTCGCGGGCCGCGCGCTCGCCCGACTCGACGGCGCCGTTCATGTAGCCCTGCCACTCCGCGCTGGTGTGCTCGCCCGCGAAGAAAACCCCGCCCACGGGCTCGGCCTCCGCGCCGCCGAAGCTCACGCGATCGCCGGGCGCGTAGCACGAATAGCTGCCCTCGAAGTGCCGCGCGCTCGGCCAGTGCATGCGCGCGGCGCGCCCCGTGAAGGCCGCAGCGGTACCGGGAAAAACCGCGTCGAGGGCCTCGGCGAAGCGCCGCCCCTGGGCCTCGGGGTTGCTCTCGCCCACGCTCACGCCGAGACGGCCGCCCGTGTACGAGGTCATG
>CAISKJ010000127.1 GCA_903885885.1 uncultured delta proteobacterium | reverse complement strand
GACGGGGGTCGCAGCACCCCGAAATACGCCGAAGCGGTGGCTCGCCCGTGACCGTCAAATTTCGACGAATTCTCTCTGCCGTCTACAGCACATCGTTGCGCCCCTCGGCACCCACCACGAGCGGCGCGTCGAACACGTACGCAAACGGCGGCACGCTCGAAAGATTGGTTCCGCTCATGCGAACCTCGTAGGTGCCTGGCGACACGGCTCCGCCGAAGCGCGCGACGCCCTCACAGCCGCGCGACGAAAAGAAGTATCCCGGGCTGTCACTGCGCTCGCGGAGCTCGATCCACACGCGCCCATCGCGATCTGCGGCGGGGTCGCACGGTGCCGCGTCGGTGCCGGTGCGCAGCGGCGCGCCGCCGTTCAGCGTCACGTAACCGCTCACGGTGCTCGTCGCGGTGTGGTCGAGGCGCAGACCGCCGACGCCTTCCCGCGGAACGCGGAGCCCTTCGATCAAGCGGCGCGAGTTGGTCGGTACGTTCGAGCTCCCCACCCCATAGACGTCGACGTCGTAGGTGCCAGGCACCAGCGCGGCCTCGAAGCGTGCGGCGCCCGTGCACCCGGTCGTCAGCGCGATCACGTCGGAGCCCTGCTCGCGCGACGTGAAGCGGATCCACGCCCGACCATCTCGCCCATCGGTCGTCGAGCAGTCTAAGGGTTGCGTCGTAACAGGTTGGGCGCCGTTGACCGTGACCTCACCACGCACGAACGCACGCTGCACATCGACGGAGAGCGCGATTCGCCCGCCGGTCACGACGAGCGGATCGTGAAGCACCCGGTATGGAAACCGCTCGGAGATTTCGGTCGGCCCTACGCTCACCTGGTACGTGCCCGGGTGGACGACGCCCCAGGACACCGAAGCGTTGCTGCATCCCGAGCCGAGCAGCGAGACGTCGTAGCCTCGCGCAGCGTCGATGAGTCGCACCGCGGCGCGACCTCCGTGGAGCGCCTCGCAGCCCGTCAGGTCCATCGCGCGGGGGTCGGCGCCGTTGACCGTGACACGTACGCTCACGAGAGCGCTCCCATGATCGAGGTGAATCTCGCGCGTCTCGGGCCCTGGAACGGTGAGCGCATCACGCACCACCGGAGGGTCAACGGGCACGCTCCCCTCGCTCGGTAGCCCCGCCACGCCCGACGGTCGCTCAACGGTGACCCGATAGGTGCCCGGATACACCGCGCCGCGGAACGAAGCTCGCCCCGTGCATCCCGTCGTGGGAAACACGAAGACCTGTCCGCGGATCAAGTCATTGAAGCGTATGGCCGCGCGTCCATCGCTCGGCGACGAGTCATCGCAGCGTGTAGTTGCGTAGCGCACCGGGTCGGCGCCATCGATGGTGAGAGTTCCGCCAACATCGAACGTGCGTAGGTCGAGGTGAATCGCGCCGAGCCCCGACGGTCCCACGACGAGCGCATCGTAGAGCGTCGCGTACGCCGCGGGCACGCCCCGCGCGCTCACGGGCTGAACCGACACCGCGTAGGTGCCGGGAATCACCGCGCCCGAGAAGCGCGCGGCTCCGACGCAGCCCGTGGTGGTGAACGTGTAGCGGCGCCCATGATGGTCGTCCCAGAAGGCGACGATCGCGCGATGGTCGTTCGCGTCGGCTGCAGAGCACGACGTCGCGGGCGTATCGGCGCTGACCAGCGGCGCCCCGTTGAACGTGACCTCACCGCTCACGCTGGTGAGGGGATAGTCGATCGTGAAGTCGCTGAGGTCGTTCGCCTGGCAGGCGCCGCCGTCGCCGCATGTGAAGCCTGTCGGGCACCCGCGCGCGCAGCTCGGCACGCACACGCCCCCCGCGCAGTCTTCGCTCGCGCCGCAGTGGGTACCGCGCTGCGGATGGAGGCATCCGTCGAGGCCGCGCACGCACGCGACCCGTTGCGCGCCATCGCAGGTGGGCGCGGCGCAGGTGTCGAGGGCGTCTGTCAACGCGTGGCAAACATGCGCCCGACGCCCGCACGCTCGGCGAGGTCGCGGCGGCCTGCGCGACTCCCGTCCCACTCACGCCCTCACAGCCCGATCACATCGACGCTGCGTCCGCTCGCCGTCACCGCGCGCTCGCGCTTCATGCGCTCGGGCAACGGCGCCGCGCTCGCGCGTTG
>CAISKJ010000126.1 GCA_903885885.1 uncultured delta proteobacterium | reverse complement strand
TTGCAGCGCCACGGCATCATGGAGATCGGGATTGCCGGCTACCCGGGCGGTCATCCGCGCATATCCGCCGACGTGCTCGACCGGGCGCTTGCGGCTAAGATCGAAGCCGCGCGGCAGACCGGGCTCCGCGGGGTCGAAGGGGAGGGCGTCGTACACCGTTCTCGAAGGCTTCGGAGCGGGGGTCGGGGCGCGTCGCCGGGGAGCGGTCTTCGCGGTCATCGCAGACGTCCTTTCGCAGCGACGCTCGCTCGCGCGGTTGCGTCGCCGACGGTCCGGGATGCTAGAACAAACCCATACGATACGGCGCGCAGATTGCGCGAAGCATGACTTCTGCGCGAGCGCTTGTTAGGGTTTTCCCACTATGCTCCAGCGCACCGCGCCGGAAGCGGAAGTGCTGCTGCACGCCCTTCTCGAGTCGCTCCCTGACGCCGTGGTTTTCCTCGACCGCGACGGCGTCTACGTCGACGCCAACGAGGCCTTCTTTCGCATGGCCGGCGCGTCGCGCGCGGAGGTGCTCGGGCGCACGGCGGAGCGCTTCATCACGCCCGATCTCGCCGCGGAGTTTCGCGCGCAAGACCAGGAGGTTTTCGCGACGCGAAGGGCCGCCCGTTTCGAGGTGTGGACGACCGCGCCGGGCCTCCCCGACCCGGTGCTCCTCGAGGCCACGAAGACCCCCGTCGGCCCTGCCGACGCCGAGCCCGTGGGGCTCCTCATGGTGCTGCGAGACATCACCGCGGCGCGCACCGCGGCGATCGTCGCGCGCACCGAGGGCGACCTCGCGCGGGTGATCGCGGCGCAGACCTCGCGCGAGGCGCTCCTCGCGGCGATTCTCGACCTGGCGTTGGCGCTCCCGGGCCTCGACGGCGGCGGCATCTACGCGCGCCGAGACGACGGTGCCTACGGCCTCGTGCACCACCGCGGCCTCTCGCCCGAGTTCATCGAAGAGGTGACCGTGGTGCCCGCGGGCGGCGTGCAGGCGATGCTCCTCGCGCAGGGGCGCACCATCGTGTCGTTCGACGCGTCGCCGCGCTTCGTCGTCGCGCCGCTGCTCGTCACGTCGGACTACGCGCGCAGCGAGGGGCTGCGCTGCGCCGTGGTGCTGCCGGTGATGGTCGACGGCGTGGCCGTCGCCTGCCTCAACCTCGCGGGCCGCAAGGTCGACCGCCTCTCGCACGACGTGCTCGCGGCCCTCGAGGCGCTGCACATGCACTTCAGCCACGCCCTGTGGCGCCTCGAGGTCGAGCGCCGCGCGGCCCTCGCGCGCACCAACTTCGAACGGCTCTTCGACACGGTGCAAGACTTCGTGTTCGTGCTCGACGACGCGGGGGCCATCTTGCACCACAACCGCGCCGTGATCGACGCGCTGGGCTATGCGCGCGGCGACCTCGTCGGGTGTTCGATCGCCGCGGTGCACCCGGCGGAGACCCACGAGGAGCTCGGTCGGCTCTTCAACGAGGTCGTGGTGAGCAAGCGGCAGTCGTGCAGGCTCCCGCTGCGCGCGAAGGACGGGCGCGCGGTGCCCGTCGAGACCCACGCGGTGCGCGGCGAGTGGGACGGCCGCGCCGCCGTGATCTGCATCAGCCGCGACGTGACGCAGCAGCGCGAGGCCGAGCAGGCGCTGCTGCGCGCGAAGGTGGCCGCCGACGCCGCGAGCGCCGCCAAGAGCGAGTTTCTGGCCAACATGAGCCACGAGATTCGCACCCCGATGAACGCGGTGATCGGGCTCACGCAGCTGGCCCTCGACCTCGAGCTCGAGCCCGAGCCGCGCGAGTATGTGGGCAAGGCCCACGAGGCCGCCGTGTCGCTCCTCAGCATCTTGAACAACGTGCTCGACTTCTCGAAGATCGAGGCGCGGCGGGTCGAGTTCGAAGCCATTCCGATGAGCCTCGACGAGGTGTTCGCGCGCGTGCGCAGCCTCGTCGAGCTGCGCGCGAACGAGAAGGGCCTCGCGCTCACGCTCGCGGTGGGCCCCGACGTGCCGAAGGGACTCCGCGGCGACCCGCTGCGCCTCGCGCAGGTGCTCACCAACCTCGCGGGCAACAGCGTGAAGTTCTCGGAGCGCGGCGCGGTGCGCGTGACGGCTGCGCGCGTGGGCCTCGACGGCGAGCGCGTGCGCGTGCGCTTCGAAGTCATCGACGAGGGCGTCGGCCTCGACGCGGCGCAGCGCGCGGTGATCTTTCAGCCCTTTACGCAGGGCGACGGCAGCATGACCCGCCGCTTCGGCGGCACGGGGCTCGGCCTCACGATCAGCCGGCAGTTCGTCGAGATGATGGGCGGCGCCCTCGACGTCGAGAGCGAGCCCGGGCGCGGGAGCCGCTTCTTCTTCGAACTGTCATTCGAAGCGTGCGCGGCGCCCGTCCGCGACTGGCCGAGCGCGCCGACGGCCGCGCCGCCGCGGCTCGTCGGCCTCGAGGTGCTCGTGGTCGAAGACAACCCGGTGAACCAGCTCCTCGCCATGAAGGTGCTCGAGCGGAGCAGCCTGCGCCCCACGCTGGCGCGCGACGGGGCCGAGGCGCTGCGCATCCTCGCCGAGCGCCCCGCGGCCTTCGGCGCCGTGCTCATGGACCTGCAGATGCCCGTGCTCGACGGTCTCTCGGCCACGCGGCGGCTGCGCGCCGACCGACGCTACGACGCGCTGCCCATCATCGCCGTGACGGCCCACGCCTACGCCGAGGACCGCGAGCGCTGCCTCGGCGCGGGCATGCAAGACTACCTGAGCAAGCCCTTCGAACTCGGGCGCCTCTTTCGCACCCTCGAGACGTGGTGCCGCCACTGAGGGCGCGGCGCTACGGCGCGCCCTGCGCCGTCCACGCGCAGCCGCGGGCGAAGGCCTCGGGCCCCGCGTCGCGGTAGGCCTGCGCCCACGACGAGAGGAAGTGCCGCGTGCGCTCGGCGAAGTCGGCGACCTCGGGGTCGAGGCGCGCGGCGTCGAGCATCCACGGGGCGTTGGGGTCGATGAGGCCCTCGGCGTTGCCGAGGCCGGGGACGCGGGTCGAGAGCCGATGCACGCGCGGACCCTCGGCCCAGCGATCGGCAGGATCTTCGTATGGGCGCATCCCCGGCTGATCGGACCACGCCTCGATGAAGGTCGTCTCGCCGCGGTCGTTGAAGGTGAACTCTTCGTAGATGGGGCAGTCGCCGCGCGCGTAGCGGAACACCACGTGGCAGCGCCCGAAGGGTTGCACGGCGAAGGCCCGGCACTCGCGCGTGGGCACCGTCGAGGGCTCGACGACGAGGGCGGCGCGCGTCTGGGCGATCATCCCGTCGTGCTCGTAGCCCGTGAGGAGGTACCAGGGCGGCCACTCCCAGCGCGCGACGAGGGCCGAGTAGTTGGGCACGCGCGCGGGGTCGGCCCGCGTGTCGAGCGTGTCGAAGTAGAGCTCGCTCTGCGCGACGTAGTACGCGGGCGCCTGGCGGGGGCGCAGCGCGGTCGACAGGGCCGAGGGGGAGGGCGCGGGCGCGGCCTCGTCGCTGCACGCGGCGGCGAGCGCGGCCAGCCCGAGCGCGAGGGCGCGGCGCGGGGGGATGAGCACGGCGCGATGGTTTCACGTCTCCGCCGCGCGCGCGAGCCTTCACAACGCTCAGGGCGCGGCGCGCCAGGCGCGAACAAACTCGCCGCTGACCATGTACCGGGGGAAGGTCACCCACTGCTCGACCACGATGCGCGCGACCGCGTCGAGGGGGCCTGCGAACGCGATGGGCTTCTCGGCCTCGCGCGCGTGCCCCCTGCCCTGCGCGCTCACGGCGAAGCCGCAGAGCGCGAGGCCCGAGATCGCGAAGGCCCACGACGTGAGCGGGGCCATGAGCACCGTGAGGGTGCCCGCGTGAAAGAGGGGCACCGTGAGCGCGTGCACGAAGAGGTTCTGCTTGTCGCGGTGGTTGCGCGTGTAGTGGGCCCACTGCCACGCGACGAGGTCGGGTCTCATGCGCCCCTTCGTACCGCAAAACTCCGTGCCTCGGGCGCCGCCGCGGGTGCGATACCGTCGCGGCCGCCGATGAGCCCCGCCGCACCGCCGCGCGTCGTCTTCGACACCAACGTGCTGCTCTCGCTGTTCGCCTTCTCGGGGACCCGCTTCGCGGCCCTGCGCGCCGCGGTCGACGCGGGGCGGGTGGTGTGCGTGACGCGCGCAGACTGCCTCGACGAGCTGCGCCGCATCGTGGGGTCGCGGGCCGTCGAGCTCACCGACGCGGCGCGCGCGGAGGCCATCGCGCGCTACGAGGCCTGCGCGGTGATGTTCGAGGGTGCGCCGCGCGCGAGCGCGTTGCCGCGGTGCAAAGACCCCGACGACCAGAAGTTTCTCGAGCTCGCGCGCGACGCCGGCGCGGCGTACGTCGTCACGCTCGACCGCGCCCTCCTCGGGCTCGCGCCGCAGATGGCGGCGGCCGCGGCCGTGCGCGTGGTGGTCCCGCGCAGGCTCGTCGAGGCCCTCGGGGCGTGACGGCCCTCAGCGCCGGGGGCCGTTGTCGATGATCACGCCGCCTGCCTTGACCGAAGTCTTGATCTTCATGGGTTTGAGCCTCCTCCCCGTCGTGTGTCGACCGCGGTGAGTCTGCGTCGCGGAGGGTAGCGACTCCATTCCCCTGAACAGGGCAATCGGGTGCGGTGCGGCTACGGCGTCTTCGCCTCTCCGACGGCGCTTCGCTCGACGGTGGCCACGCGGCGGCCGAGGCGTACGAGGTGCCACCACGGCGCGGGCAGAAGCGCCCGGGCGAGCTCCGCGAAGCTCCGGTCGTCGCGCACCGTGAAGCCGTGCGACGCCGCCCACGCCACGACCTCGCCGGGCTCGAAGCCCGAGCGAAACGGCTCGCCCACCGCGCGCACGAGGCCCATCACCGCGCGCGTCGAGCCCGGCCCCCAGGATGACGAGCTGACGCCCGCCGCTGTGCGCGAAGGCCGCGATGGCGTCGTCGAAGAAGCGCGTGCGCACCTGCATGTACACCGCCCACGGGAACATCGGCGCGAGCGGCCCCCAGGCGAGCGCGCGCACGAGGCCCGACGAGCCCGCCGCGGCACCCACGAGCGACGCGATGGCCGGGTGCGCGAAGGCCGCGCCGTAGGGATCGTCGACGAGGCGGAGGCGCGACGGGAGCAGCGGCGAGAGCCCGCGGCTTGCGGCGACGAAGCGGGCGGTGAAGCTGACGCGGTGCGGTCGCATGCGGGCGATGGTCGCACAGTCGCCGCGGGCGCGACGTGCTACGCGGCGCCGCGGTTGTGGTAGGCGACCACGCCGGGGTGCGCGGCGTAGGCGTCGCCGAGGGCGCGGAGGCGGGGGTACGCTTCGAGCACTTCGGGGCCGAGGCCGTCGAGCGTGCCGCTGCGGTACTGCTGCACCGTGATGCCGAGAAGAATGTCGGCGATGGTGAGCGTCGCGCCGGTCACGAAGGGGCCGGTGCTCTCGGCGACGAGCCCCTCGAGGTAGCGCAGCGCGAGCGTGAGGGGCCCGGCGAGGAGGGCGCGGCGCATCTCGAGCTTCTTCTCCAGGTCGCGCTCGAAGAGGCTGGGGAGGAGCGCGTGCGACACGGTGTCGTTGAGGGTGTCGACGACGGTGTCGACGAGGAGGGCCTCGCGCGCGTCGGAGGGGTACATGCCCCCGCCCGCGAGGTGCGCGACGTAGCGGAGCATCGCGGCGGTCTGCACGATGGGACGCCCGTCGACCTCGAGCACGGGCACGCTCCCGAGGGGAAAGGCCCCCCGCTGCTTGAGCGCCATGAACTCGGCGAACTTGAGCCTGCGGTCTTCGAAGGGGATCTTCGCGAGCGAGAGGGCGACGCGAAGGGGCTCAGCGCGGCCCGGCGAATCGAAGTACGTGAGTCGTAGCTGGGGCATCGAGAAAACCTCCGCGCGCCGCATACCACAGGCGATGCGCGCGGATCACGCCTCTCACAGCGACGCGCTCACATCTCGTCGAGGCCCGCGAAGAAGCTGTCGTCGACGTCGCGCTCCCAGCCCGTGCTCGCTCCGTCGCGCGAGGGCTTCGGCTCGACGGGCTCGACGCCCGCGGGGCCGCCGTGGGCGATCGCCTCGCGCAGGAGCGCCGTCACCGCGTCGAGCTCCTCGACGCTGCGCACACGCAGGGTGTTGCTGTGCTGCCCGGGCCCGTGCGTGAAGGCCCGCACGCCCGGCGCCTCTACCCTCCGCGCCATGGCGAGCCGCAGCTCGAGCCACTGCTTGCGCGGAACGGCCCACAGAAAGCGCCGCCGCCCCACGAAGCTCACGCCCTCTTTGTGCACGGCCATCGTCACGGTGGCCAGCGTCTCGACCTTCGCGCGGAGCGCCTCGAAGAGCGCGCGCACCGACGGAGCCTTGCCCGCGAAGGGAAGGTCGAGCGGGAGCCGCTCGCACGGGTGCTCCGCGTGGGCCTTCGAAAAATGTTTACCGCACTCGGGGCAGTGCCACCCGCGCGGCGCGCTCCGCCTGCGGGCGCTCTCCGGCGCGGGCTCGCGGCCGAGCGCGTGATCGACCGCGCGGGCGACGTAGCGGGCGCGCGTCGCGTCGGTGCGCGCGCCGAGCACGTAGCGCACGAGCTCCCATCGGTGCGACGACGAGAGGGCCTCGAAGGCGTCGCGGGCGCCCTCGTGTGCGAGCGCGGCGGCGAGGTCGTCGGGCACGCGCACGGCGTCGGTGACGCGCGGCGTGACGGTCACCTCGACGGCGGGGGAGTGTGTGTTCGAGAGGCCCGCCTCGCGGCGTAGCGCGGCGTTGAGGATCATGATGTGACGCCCGCCGCCGCTCGGCGACAGCGAGCCCTGCACGGCCACGCCGTCGAGGGTCGCGTCGATGCGCACGTGCCCCGCCTTCGCCCACGGCGCGAGGGCGCGGCTCACGCGCTCGGGGATGTTGATCCACCGCCACGCCCCCATCGTGGTGTCGTTGCGCGTGAGCGTCGCGCGGAAGCTCAGCGTCGGCAGCGCGTCGGGCGCCGCAGCGGGTTGGGAGCGCGCGGGCTTCTTCCGAACGGTCATCGCGCGCGACCCTGCCAGCGACAACGACGCGTTTCAACCGTCGGCGGCGCGATGCGAGCCCCGGTGGTAGCGTGGCGGCGCAGCAGGCTCCTTCTTTCACCTTCTGCGGGAGCGCGTCGATGCGAACGATCGTCTGGCTGGGGCTCGCCGTGTGCTCGCTCGGGTGCTCCGAACGCATCGTCGCGCAACCTCCCGCTGACGCAGCCGCGCTCGACGGCTCCGACGTCCCCATCGACCGTGACGCGGCCGTCGATGTGAGGGCAGAGCCCGACGCGGCCGTCGACGTGACGGCAGCGCCCGACGCGGCCATCGACGTGAGGGTCGACGGCGCCCCGGTCGACGTGGGCGCGGGATGCGGCTGCCCGTGTGGCTGCCCGCCGATGCCCGCCGACTGCCGCGGGAGCACCACGCTCGCAGGCTGCGACCCGCCGCCGCTCTGCAACGTGAGCTGCACCGCGCACCTCGCGCTGCGCTGCGAGCAGAACCCCTCGCGGGGCGTGGAGTTCTTCGCGCGCCAATGCACCCGCGACGACGAGTGCGTGACCGTCACCCACCAGACCGACTGCTGCGGCAACGCGCGCGCCTTCGGCCTCCGCCGCGATGCGGTCGTCGCGTTCGAGCGCTTCGAAACGCCCTGCGCGGCGTCGTTTCCCGGGTGCGGGTGCCCGGCGATGCCGCCCGTCGCCGACGACGGCCGCAGCGGCGAGGTCGCGGTGGCGTGCACCGCGGGGCTCTGCCGCTCGTTCGTGCGCTGAGCGGAAGAGCCCTCGCGAAACAAGGGGCGGCTCCACCCCTGCTGGCGCGGCGTCCCTACGCTGGTGCTCCACGGCGAGCGCGACGATCGCATTCCGCTCGACCAGGCCGACGAGGGCGGCGGCCGCGCCGCGCGATCAGGGCCTCGACGTGCGCCACGTCACCGTCGCCCGCGAGGACCACGATCTGATCTTCAGCGCGACGCCGCGCGTGCTGCGTGAGGCCGACGCGTGGCTCGACCTGGTCGCGCTCAGCCCGTCATGCGGCCCGAGCGAAACACATGATCCATGAGCTGATCGAGCTCCGCCAGCGCCTTGCGCGCGGGGTCCGTCGCGAGCGACTGGAGCGCCGCCTTGATCTCTCCGAGCGCCCGCATGTGCGCGAACAATTGCAGGTCGCTGATGGGCGCGCCCGAGGTGAGCGTGGTCTTGATGCGCTGCACCTCGACCAGCAGGGCGTCGAGCCCCACCTCCATGCCGCCCGCGCGGCGCGCGTCGGGGTGCTGGCGAAACCACCCGTCGAGCACCGGGGCCACGATGCCGTCGAGAATCTCGGCCTGCTCCAGCGTGTTCCACGTGTGCTTGAGAATGAAGAGGTCGCTGATGTCGGCCGCGGGCCTGCCGTCGAAATAGGCGCTCGCCGCCATGAGCTTCAGCAGCTTGACCACGCGCCGGTCGGAGAGCGACACGCCCTCCGCGCGAATCTGAAACACGAGCGATTTGTACGTGGCCATCAGCTCGTCGCTGATGGTCATGCGGCGGGCGATCTCGCCGCGCGCCGACACGATCTCCTTCACCGACGTGAAGGGCTCCTGCGGGGGGCGCTCGACGAGGCGCTCGAGCTCCAATGCCACGCCGCGGCTCACCAGCTCTTGAAAGTGGTAGGCGTCGAGGTGCTCGCTGCGCACGCGCAGCAGAAAGCGATCGAAGATGGCCTGCAGGCTCTCGTCGGCGGGCACCTCGTTCGAAGCGCCAAACACCGACAGGAGCGGCACGTCGACCACGGTGCCGCCGTTGTTGAACTTGCGCTCGTTCAAGATGGTGAGCAGCGAGTTGAGAATGGCGCTGTTCGACTTGAAGATCTCGTCGAGGAACACCACCTCGGCCTCGGGCATCATGCCCTCGGTGCGCCTTCGGTAGGTGCCCTGCCGAAACGCGGGGATGTCGACGGGCCCGAAGAGCTCGTTGGGCTCGGTGAAGCGCGTGAGCAGGTACTCGAAGTACGTGCTGTCGATGGAGCGCGAGAACGTTCGCACGAGCGCGCTCTTGGCCGTGCCGGGCGGGCCGATCAGCGCGATGTGCTCGCCCGCGAGCACCGAGAGCACCATGAGGCGCACGGTCTCTTGTTTGCCGAGAAACTGGGCCTCGAGCGACCGGGCCATCGCCCGGAGCCTCTGTACGAGCGGCGTCGTCACGTGCGTACCTCCACCGCCCCCGCGCGCGCGAGCAGCGGCGCCGAGGGAGGGTCTTTCGGGAGCGATCGGTTCGGGTCGATGGGCAATGCGCGCTGCACCACGTCGGGCGACAGCCCCGTGAGCCGCGCCGCGCGGGCGTAGCCCAGGCGCGCGTACGCGTCGTAGGCGAGCGGCTGCGAGGCGAGCGAAGGGCCCTGCGGCCCGATGCCCTGCGAGCCCTGCGGGCTCTGCGGCCGCGACTCGGGCGCCGTCGGCTTCGACGACATCCCCTCGGTGATGGCCATCTCGAGGTGAAAGCGCAGCAGCAGCCGCGCCGCCCCCTGCGGCAGCTCACCCTTCGCGGCGCGCACCGTCGCCTGCTCGACCGCGCGGAGGGCAGCCGTGCCCCGCGCGAGGATCATGCGCTGCGCCGCGCCGCGGAGGCACGGGTCGGCGAGGGCGTTCACGCCGGGCGGCGTCCATTCGAAGGCGAACGCGGGCGGTCGGTCGGCGATGGCGAAATCGGTGAGGGGCGAGAGCGCGAAGGCCGCGCGCGCCACGCTCACGAGGTCGGTCTGCGGGTCGCTGTCTTCGGCGTCGAGGGCCGCGAGCAGCTCCATGAGGGGCACGTCGGTGCGGTCTTCTCGCACGCGGCGCACCTTGGGCCAGGCCACCAGCGCCGTCGGCGGAGCCACCCCGATAAAGTCGGCGTAGCCTGCCCAGAACGTGACGTGCGTGTCGACGCGCCGCAGCCGCGCGAGCCCGCACAGCACCCCGTGGCGCAGCGACACCTCCGCGCGGGTGTGCGGAACGCCCGCCCACTCGAGCATCGCGAGGCACCACTGGCGCGCCTTGCGACGCAGGCTCGCGCGCCCCTTCGCCTCGGGGTGCGTCATCGAGAGGAGGTTGTGCCACACGGCCGCGAGCGCGAGCGCGTCGAGCGGAAGCCCCGTGATCGACCCCACGGGCCCCAACTTCGCGAGGCGCGTGCGCAGCGTGTCGACGATCTTCGTCACCACGTTGGCGTCGAGGTCGACGGGGTTCATCCACGGGAGAAGCACACCGGGGCCGATGAGGTCGCGCACCTCGACGCGGCCGCCCATCACCAGCGGCCCGACGAAGCGCGACACGAACTCGTGGTACGAGCCGTAGTCAGCCACCCGACGAGGCTCCGCCCGCGTCGGGGTCGTGGGAAGACGTCACCGCGTCGAGCTGCGCGGGCGAGGTGCGCTGCGGCGGGAGCTCACCGCGCGCGCCCGGCGACATGATGCCCGTGAGCACGCCCGGCGGTGTGGGCCACAGGTCGGGCAGCGGGAGGTCGGCGTCGAGGGGCGGCGCGATGAGCGCGTCTTCGTACACGGGCACGTCGGCGAGGAGGACGCGCGTGGCGGGCACGAAGGCGCTCTGCGGAATCGACGTGATGGGCGTCTTGTCGCCCGTAACGAAGAGCCGCGCGTCGCCAGAGGCCCGCGCGAGCTGGCGCAGCACGTCGGGCGGAATGGGCGGCGAGAGCCCCCACCCGAGGGGCACCATCACGTTCTCGCCGAGGTCTTCGTAGAGCACACCCAACGGCACCACCGAGGCGGCGTCGTGGCCGTACAGGTAGATCGACGTCTCGGTGAAGGCCACGAAGAGACGGTTGAGCATCGCGGGCGGCAGCACCGACAGCATGCGCCCGAGGGTGTCTTGCTCGCCCAGCGGAATCACCGCGGCGGCCACGCGCTTCGGGGCGCTCCCGGTGGGAACGAGCTTCAACGGGAGAGAGAAGCTCCCGATGACGCCCGAGGTCTTCACGTTCTCGACGGTGGCGGGCGACGTGGCCACGAGGCTCGTGACCGTCTGCACGTCGACGAAGGGAGGCCGCACCGACAGGGTGATGGCGCCGTCGCCGCCCGCGCGAAAGATCACCATCTCTTCGCTGCCGAAGAGGGGCGCGCAGGCCGAGAGCGGAATGGGATGGCGATGCCCGAACTCGACCACCGCGCGCTCGCCGTCGGGCACGAAGAGCCGCACGCCCGGCAGCGAGCGTAGGAGGTTGGTGAAGCGCTGCGCGGGCTGATTGAGCTGCAGCAGCCACGCGCGCTCGACGAGGTCCGACGTGCCGCCGCGCTGCCACTCGACGACGGCCACGCGGGCGGGCACGGCCCAGCGCGCGAGGTAGCCCACCACGCTGTCGCCGAGGCCCGTGCGCACGAGGGCGTAGAGCGTGCGAGGGCTCTCGATGCGCGCGCGCGGAACGGCCACCGGCGCGAGCCGCAGGAGGAGATCCCGCAGCGCGATGTCTTTGTCGACGCGGTACGGCTGCGCGAAGCGGTCGTGGTAGAGGCCGAGGTCGCCGGGGTCGTCGAGGAGCTGCGCGATGTCGTAGCCGAAGGGCGCCTGCGCGTCGCGATACTTCACGAAGTGGCGCCCCGAGCCCGTGAACACCATGGCGCCCACGAGGCGCGCGATGGCCGCGAGTCGATCGAGGCGGTGCGACGAGCTCGCCTGCACCTCGACCACCATCTCGCGCGTGCGCAGCGGCGAGATCACCTGCACGATGCGCAGCGAGTCGAGGAGCTCGTCGAGCGCGCCCTCTTCGCCCGCGGCGCGCAGAAACGCGACGAGGCGCTCGAGGCTCGGGAGCAGCACCACGCCGACGGGCCCGATGGCCACGCCGCGCGCGTCGGGCCCGAGGCCCGGCGTGCGAAACCGACTCTGATGCTGCGCGACGCGCTCGATCACAGGGGACGCGACCGTACCCCCTCCATCCCTCTCATTTCAACGACAGAGCAGCGCCTCGCGCGCGGTCTCTCTCGTTGACACCGTCGCGCGCGCAGAAGCACACTCGCGCCCCTCTTCGTGCGCCCCTCTACGCTGGCACTCCTCACGGTCTCGGGCGCGCTGGCGGCGTCGGGGGCGCTGCTGGCGCAGTCGCGCGTCGCGGTCACGCAGCAGTTCATGCCGGTGGCCGACGTGCGCCCGGGCATGCGCGGCTACGGCCTCACGGTGTTTCGCGGCGTGCGCCCCGAGCGCTTCGACGTCGAGGTGATCGACGTCATCCACAACTTTCGCCCGCACATGGACGCGATTCTCATCCGTCCGAACCACCCGATCACCGACCACGCGGGCACCGTCGCGGGCATGAGCGGGAGCCCCATCTACCTCGAGGGCAAGCTCGTCGGCGCCTACGCGTACGGGTGGGAGTTCGGTCGCGACCCGGTGGCGGGCGTCACGCCCATCGAGTCGATGCTCGCCGAGATGCGCCGCCCGCGACGCACGCCGCCGGGGCTCCTCCCGGGCTCGCAGATGCCCTTCGAGATCCTCGGTGCGCCGCGCGCCGAGGCGCCCCGCAGCGACCCGTGGAACGCGCTCACCCTCCGCGCGCAGCGCGACCGAACCCCTTTGCAGACGGCCTTCGGCGCGCTCATGCCCGTGGCGACGCCGCTCACCGTGGCGGGCATCGGCACGCGCGCGATGCGCACGCTCACCGAGGCGATGGAGCCCTTCGGGATCATCCCCGTGCAGGCGGGCGGCGGCGGCGCGAACGCGCCCGCGGGCGACGTCCCGACGCACTACGAGAACGGCGGCGCGGTGGCCGTGCGGCTCATGGCGGGCGACATCTCGGGCAACATCACGGGCACGGTGACGCACGTCGCGGGCGACCAGCTCGTGGCCTTCGGTCACCCGATGATGGGCATGGGCGAGACGGCCATGCCCGCGGCCATCGCGCGCATCCACTGGGTGCTCGCCAGCGAGCGCCGCTCGATGAAGATCAGCGAGGCCGTGCGCGACCTCGGCGCCCTCACGCAAGACCGGCCCTCCACCGTGGTGGTCGACGAGCACGCGCGCGCCCCCACCATGCCCGTGCGGGTCACGGTGCGCGGCGTCGACGGCGCCCCGCACGCCGAGTGGAACGTCACCGTGGCGGGCCACCGCATGTTCGCGGCGCGCCTCGCGGGCTCGGTGCTCGAGACGGCCCTCGAGGAGACCGCGGGCGACCAGGGCGACGCCGCGTGGACGGTGCGCGCGAGGGTGTCTCTTCGGGGTCGCAACCCGGTGGAGTTCGTCGATCACGGCGCGGGCAACGAGGGCGTTCACCCCACCTCGGCCGCCATGGATTTCATGACCCGCGTGATGGACAACGCCTTCGGGGTCATTCCCGTCGAGCGCGTCGACTTCGAGGTCGACCTCCGCTGGGCCCGTGATTTCTCGTACATTCGCAACGTGTCGCTCTCGCGCGCCGAGGTCGACCCGGGCGGCTCCGTCGATCTTCGGGTGAACCTCGCGCGCTACGGCGAGCCCGCCGACGTTCGCACGGTGCGCATCGACGTGCCGCGCGAGCTGGCGGGCCGCGAGCTCGACGTGGAGGTCTCCGGCGGCGGCGAGGCGGTGCCCGAGCTGGCCGAGCCCGAGAGCCTCGACGACCTGGTGCGCAACCTCACGACGCGCTTCCCCGACGACGCGCTGGTGGTGTCGGTGAAGATGCCCGGGTCGGGCCTCACGCTGCGCGGCCGCGTGGTGCAAAACCTCCCGAGCTCGGCCCTCGACGCGCTGCGCCCGGGCGTGAGCACCGACGGCGGAGACCCCGTGTGGAACGTGCGGCGCACCATCGTGCCCGTGGGCAGGATCGTCATCGGCCGGGATCGTGTCCGGCTTCGCGTGCGAGAGGTTCGTCTGTGAGCGTACGAAAGAGGTTGGCGGCCCTCGCGGTCGCGGGAGGCGCCGCGGGCGCGCTGCTGGTGACGGCCCCCGGCGAGGCCGTGGTCACGCGCACCTTCTCGCTCGACACCTCGACCGAGCTCTCGGCGGGCGTGCTCGACCGCGTCGCCGTCACCGCCGATGGGAGCGTCGTGCTCGGGTCCGAGATCGCGCGCATCACGCCCCCCGAAACGGTCGGCTCCGTGTGGTCGCTGCTCGACCTCGGCGACGGCTCGGCCCTCGCGGGCACCGGCGTCGACGGGCGCGTGTACCGCATTCAAAACGGCGCCGCGACGCTCTACGCGCAGACCGACGCGCTCGTGGTCACCTCCCTCACACGCGCCGCCGACGGCACCGTGTACGCGGGCACGCTGCCCGACGGAAAGCTCTACAAGCTCGACGGTCCCGTCAACGGCCGGCCCAGC
>CAISKJ010000125.1 GCA_903885885.1 uncultured delta proteobacterium | reverse complement strand
GGGCCTTTGTTCGTTCGCGGTTCGCCGCGTGTCCGACCGCGTTGGAGGGCGAAGCGGCCCGAGCGCCTACTCGCGACGCATGGCGGCGCCGACGAAGCTCACGCCCAGGATGCGGTCGCGCTGCAACCGCTCGCTCGCGCGGGTGAGGTCTTCGCTGGTGCTCTTACCCGCGCGCGCGACGAGAATGTACTTGTCGATCATGCTGTGCCACGCGAGCGTCTCGGCGGTGCCGAACACCGGCGACGAGTCGACGATGATGTACCGGTACTCTTTGCGAATCTGCGTGAGCAGCACCGCGGCGGGCTCCGACGAGAGGGCCGCATAGGCGCTCTGCACGGGCGGCCCGGCGGGGATGAGCGACAGGCTCGTGGAGATGCGAATCACATCGATGGGCATGCTCGGATCGTTCTGGCGGGCGGCCAGAACGCTCGTGAGCCCGAGCTCGCCACGGATGCCGAAGAGCTTGTGCTGCGCGGGGTTGCGCAACGCCGCGTCGACGAGGAGCACGTGGATGCGGCCGCCTTCGGCGAGCGCGAGCGCCAGGTTGGCCGCCATGACGCTCTTGCCGTCGCCCTCGCGCGCGGAGGTGACGACCACGACCTGGATGTTGGACTCCTGCTCGAGGCGGTAGCGCAGCGCGCGAAACTGCGCGGCCGCGTAGCCGTCGGCGTTGGAGAGGAGCACAAGGTCGGGCGAGGGTGAGCCCACGTGGTCGGCGGGGTTCTCGCGAATCCACGAGAAGGCGCCGCCGGCCTGCGCCGCGTCGGAGGCCGCCTGCGGGTCGTGCAGGGCGAGGCCGTACTCGCCGTGCGGCGCGAGGAGCGGGTCGACGACGTCGCCGCCGACGGTGGGCACGTCGTCGCCGATGGCCGGGTCGGGGTAGTAGCCCGGGTTGTAGTGAAGGCCCGGGGTGCCCGCGTACGCCGCCGGGTCTTCGGGGTCGTGCCAGCCGGCCTCGGGGGCGTTGTCGTAGAAGGGCGCGACGGGCACGCCGCCCTCGTAGAGGCGCTGGTTCGAGACGCGCGTCGCGGCTTCGCTGTCGATGAACTCGTGGGCGGGCGCGGGCGCGGGGCCGTCGGAGAAATAGTCGGCGAGGTCGCCGTGCTGGGCGAACAGGTCGTCGTGCGCTGCTGGCGTGGCCGGCTGCCTCGGATCGAAGGGAGATTTTCGGTGAGGGCGATCGGCCATCGGTGCTCTATCGATCGACCCTACGCGCGGATGGCGCGTCTCGTCAAACTCACAATCGCTGCGGACACAAGCGAGAATGCGCGATCGGACACGTCAGCGACCGCGCGCGCCGAGCATCACGGCGGGCGTGCGCACGATGATCTCGAGGTCGGTGCGGAGGAAGGTCCAGAAGTCTTCGAGGCGCGCCGCATAGGCGAGATCGAAGAGGAGCTTGGTGCGCATGTCGTCGGCGAGGGAGCCCTCGAGCTCTTCGAGCTTGAGGGGGTTGAGCAGCGTGTCTTTCAGGCGCGCGAGCTCGGAGTCGGCGGGCATGCGGCCCAGGTAGTCGAGGGACACCTGCGCGAGGCCCGTGATGCCCGGTCGCACCATGCGCGTCCGCTCTTCGAACATCGGAATGGCGGCGGCGAGGGTGCGCACGAGCTCGGGGCGCTCGGGGCGCGGCCCCACGATCGACATGTCGCCCGTAAGCACGCACCAGAACTGCGGCAGCTCGTCGAGGCGCGTCTTGCGGAGGAACTTGCCCACCCGGGTGACGCGGTCGTCGTTGGCGCTCGCGAGGCGCGCGCCGCCGCGCTCGGCGTCGATGCGCATCGAGCGGAACTTCCACATCTTGAAGGTCGGGAGGTCGCCCTTGAGCGGGTCGGCGGTGGCGTGCGTGCGGCCCACGCGCACCTGCGAATAGAAGATGGGCCCGGGGTTGTCGGCCCAGATCGCCGCGGCGATCACCGGGTAGAAGGGCGCGGTGATCGCGAGCCCTGCGGCGGCTCCGACGACATCCATCGCGCGCTTGACGACGCTTACCTTCCAATCCATGAGCCGCGCGACACATAGCAACGCGGGGGACGGTTCCGCAAGCGCGGCGCGCGTGGCGGAGGGCCGAGCTGTGTTATCGTGGTCGGCAGACGAGGCCGCGACGTTGCCCTTGCGATTCACCGTGCGTGTACCCGGAGAGCTTCGCTACCGTGACGTCGCGGGCGCGATGGTGCGGGCGGCGTGTCAGCACGTCGAGCGCGACCGGGTGCGGAGCGGGCTCGAGTGGCGCGTGATGAGCGCGTTCAACGAGGCCTTCAACAATGTGGTGGAGCACGCGTACGCGGAGCGAGAGGGGGAGGTCGAGGTGTGCGTTCAGGTCGACGACGAGCGCGTGGTGCTCCGCATGATCGATCAGGGGAGCGGGTTTGATTTCACCCGGTCGGGCGCCACGGTGGCCCCAGAGTTCGAAACGCTCTCCGACGGGGGCATGGGAATGTTCATCATTCGTACGGTGATGAGCGAAGTCTCGTATGTTCGGCGGCGCGGTCACAACCACCTCACGATGATCAAGCGGCTCTCGGAGTGCCCCGGCGCATCCGAGGCGACGGGCGGGTAGGCGATGCGGAATCACGAGATGATCGAGTCGGGCGGGGTGACGATCTTGAAGCTCAACGTCGAGAGCCTCGACGCCCTCACGGTGCCCGAGCTACGCCCCGCGGTCGAACAGCTGGTCGAGCGGGGCGGCGTGAAGGTGGTGGTCGATATGACGTCCGTCCGGGTGATCGATAGCTCGGGCGTCGGGGTCATCGTGGGGCTCTTCAAGCGCATGCGCTCCCTCGGCGGCGCGGTGCGCGTGGCGGGCGTGAGCAAGCAGCCGACGGAGATCTTTCACGTGATGATGCTCGACCGCGTGCTGGCCATCTTTCCCACCGCGGCCGACGCGCTGCGCGGCTTCGTGAGCGACGATCACCGACCGTAGGAAGCTTCGTGGCGCGCATCATTTCGCTGAGCCCCGACGCGGGCAGGATCCACCGCCTCGAGGGCGACGAGTGCCTGCTGGGTCGTCGCCTCGACTGTCACATTCACATCAACGATCAGCGCGTCTCGCGGCGCCACGCGCGCGTCCGCCGCGAGGGCGACGCGTGGCAGCTCGAGGACCTCGGGAGCTGCAACGGGACCTTCATCAACGGCCGACGGATTCAGGGCGCCGCGCGGCTGCGCCACGGCGACGAGGTCGAGATCGGCGCGTCGCGCTTTCGCATGGACCTCGCCGACGACATGGTCGCCGCGGTGGAGAGCGCCGCGGTGCTCGTGCCCGACGGGGCCGACCCCGGGCTGAGCCCCCTCATCGAGGTGGCCAACCTCCGGCAGGACCACGCCACCCGCAAGATCGGCCCCGTGCCCGACGTGGCGCGCGAGCTCGACCGCATGCAGCGCAAGCTGCAGGCGATGTACAAGATCTCCGAGACGGTCGCGAGCACGCTCGAGCCGCGCGCCCTCCTCGACAAGGTGACGGGGCTCCTGCTCGAGGTGTTTCCGCAGGCGCAGGCCGCCGCGGCGGTGACGCTCGACGCCCGCACGCAGCAGCTTCGCACGCTGGCCGCGCGCCGTCGCAAGGGCCGCGACCGCGAGTCGCTCGTGCCCAACATGAGCATCCCGCAGAACGTCGTAGACCGCGTGCTGCGCCAGGGGCAGTCGGTGCTCCTGCGCGCCCAGGGCGACCCCTTCGCGTCGCAGCCCATCGACCCCGAGGCCGTGCGCGAGGCGCAGAGCGCCGCGGGGCTCCGCGAGAGCGCGCTGCCCGGCGGCCCCGTCGGGCCCGTGGGCTGGCGCATGGGCGCGCCGCTGTCGTTCCGCGGCGAGCACCTGGGCATCTTGCACGTCGAGGCCGACCCCGCGCAGGGGTACTTCACGCAAGACGACCTCGACCTCCTCGGCGGCCTCGCCTCGCAGGCGGGCGTGGCGCTGCACCTCATCGGGCTGCACCAGCGCCTCCTGGCGCGCGAGCGGCTCGACTACGACCTCCGCCTCGCGCGGCAGATCCAGCGCAACCTCTTGCCCCGCGACCCGCCGCGCGTCACCGGGCTCGACTTCGCCGTGCACTACGAGCCCGCGTTTCACGTGGGCGGCGACTTCTATGATTTTCTCTGGCTCGACCCGCACAAGCTCGCCCTCGTGGTGGGCGACGTGTCGGGCAAGGCCATCTCGGGCGCGCTCTTCATGGCCCGCGTCACGAGCGAGATCCGCGCCGCCGCGCCCGTCGAGGCCTCGCCGCGCCGCGTGCTGCAGCGGGTGAACCGCGCCCTCTCCGAGGTGGCCGAAGACGGCATGTTCACCACGATGGTGTACGTGGTGATCGACCTTCAGCAGAACTCCCTGCGCTTCGCCAACGCGGGCCACACCACGCCGCTCCTGCGGCGCAACGGCGAGGTGATCTCGCTCGAGTACGTGGAGGCGCGCACCATGCCCCTCGGCGTCGAGGTGAAGATCGACGTGGGCGAGGCGCAGGTGCAGCTCCTGCCCGGCGACACGCTCATGCTCTACACCGACGGCATCGTCGAAGCGCGCTCGGTCAACGGCGAGTTCTACGGTCAGGAGCGGCTCCAGCAGTCGTTCACGCGCTGCGACGGCGTCGCGCGCACCACCCTCGAGACCGTTCTCTCCGACCTCGACCGCTTCGTCGAAGAGGCCCCGCAGAGCGACGACCAGACCGTCGTGTGCATCACCGTCAACGACGCCGCGCCGCGCCGCTTCGACAGCATTCCCCCGACCATGATGCCGCCCCCCATGGCGTGAGCCCGCGCGGGCGCGCCCGGTGCGTCGCCATTCACGTGAAATGCCCTGCAGACAAGGCCCCGCGCGCGCTGCTATGAATGGGCTCGGGCGCGGCGGCAACGGTGAGTCGGCAGGGTGCAAGGAGGCGATTGGGGGTGACCTTCGCGAGTCGAAGCAGCGCGGCGTTGTGGGGGGTGGTTTCGCTCGTCGCGTTCGTGGCCCCTGAGCGCGTGCGCGCGCCTCGGCGACGACCGGCAGCGCGCGGCGTCGGCGACGACCGGATGTGCCGCGGCCCCGGCGTCGCCCACGCGCTTTCTGCGACAGCTCTCCCTCGACCTGCGCGGGGCGCCGCCCTCGCTCGCGGAGTATGAGCAGGTGAGCGCGGCGGGCGACGTCACCGACGCCATGGTCGACGCGATGCTCCGCGACGCGCGCTTTCTCGGCCGCGTGAAGCGATGGCACGCCGACCTCCTGTGGCCCAACATGGGAGGCTTCGAACTCACCGTGGGCGCGCGCCTCGTGGTGGTGCCTCCGCCCGATCAGTATCTCACCGTCGACAACATCAACCCCGAGTGGCTCGTCGTCGCGATGGAGCGCCGCTCCGCCGAGGCGACGTGCCCGCCCGCGAGCGACCCCGCGCACCTCACCGCCGCGTCGTGCTGCACG
>CAISKJ010000124.1 GCA_903885885.1 uncultured delta proteobacterium | reverse complement strand
GCCTTGCTGTCGTTGAGCAGCACCGCCATGGGGAGCGCCACGGGCAGCGCCTCGCCGGGGCGCCACCGCGGCACGCCCTTGCGCGGCGGCGGCAGCAGGGCCGGGAGCGCGAGGCCGTACACGCCCTCGAGCGTCGTGGCCGTGGGGGCCACCACCCACGAGGCCACCGCGATGACGCCGTGCATGTCGACCGCGATCGCGCTCTCGATCGGCAGCGAGGGCAGCGCCTCGGGCGGATTGGGGCCGTAACGCCCCGACGTGCGCGGGGGGAGGAGCACCTCGTTCTCGCCGTCGGTGCACATGGGCATCTCGCGCACCGTGGCGGGCACCGGCACGAGGTCGCTCTTGGTGAACACACCGCCCGTGGCGGGGCCCACCGTGTTGAGCACGCCCTGCAGAACGCCCGCGCGCTCCATCGCCGAAATGCCCGTGCGGTGGAGCTGCATCAGGAACTTGAGCCGCGCGTCGAGGGCCTTGTCGGTGCCGCCCTCGCGCACCGAGCCCACCGCGGCGCGCACGATCTCCGAGAGGGGCTTCGTACCGAAGCGCGCGTGCGCCGCGAGCACCCCTTCGAGGAGCCCGGGGACGGCCGCCGTCCATCGGTCGGAGGTGTCGTCGGGGGCCTTCGGGCGCTTCTCTCCGATGCCCGGCGCGCGCGCCCGACCGTCGATGAAGTGCGTGCCCGCGCCGACCCCCGCCACGAGGATCCCCGCCGCCCCGAAGAGCGACGCCGCAGAGCTGCGCGCGGCGCCCGCGAGCAGCGCCGCGAGCACCATGTCGATGGCCGTCGCGCCGTCGCCCACGACCGCGAGCCCCGCGGCCTGCGCCACGGGGTCACGCGCGATCACCGCGTTGCGCATCAGCCCTCGTCCTCCTCGTCGTCGTCTTCGAAGTCGCCGTCGTCGTCGTCGTCCTCGTCGTCGCCGTCTTCGTCGTCGGCCTCTTCGCCCTCGAGCATCGCCTCGGCGCCGACGCCCTGCGCCACGCCCGTAAACCCGAGGGCCTCACGCCAGGCCGCGCCCGATTCGAACACCACGAAGGCCTCGTCGCACACCGCGAGGTTCGTCGCGATCTCTTCGAGGCGCCCCACGTGGTAGCGCCGATCGACGCCGAGGCCGCGCATGCGCGCGTACGCGATGGGCTCGGCCACCTCGTCGTGCAGGGGGTCGCAGGCCACCACCACGCCGAGCTTCTGCGCGTACGCGACGGCAGCCTCGCGCTCCCAGAGGCCCGAGGGCTCCCACACCACGACGGGGGCGACCTTGACGAGGCGCTCGAGCACCGGCGTGAGGCGACCGAGCGCCACGCTGCCCGGCGACACGGCCATGGGGGTGCGGAGCACCACCACGCGCGCGCCGAGGGCGTCGATGTTGTTGCAGAGGCGGTCGAGCTCGGAGCGCACCTTGGCGGGGTCGCGAAGGGGCCACGACGCGTCGCCGTAGAGGCTCGCAGGCGCCACGACGCCGTAGGTGAAGTTCTCGGGGCGATGCTTCTTCCAGGTGGCGAGCACCTTGGGAGAAGGCGTAGGGGCGCGAAGATCGAACTCGACGTAGTCGAGGCGCGCCGTGTACCGCTCGCGCGGCTTCACGAACCCGGCGCAACCTGTGTGATAGATCGTCATGGAAGGGCCGCGGACCCTACACCACCGACCTTCACCGTGTCACGGCCCGCTCATACACCGACACGATGGGGACGCCGTCGTAGGTGAGCACCTCGACCGTGGCGGGCGACTGGTAGGCCTGCCAGATCTGGTAGTCGACCTCGTTCATGTGCAGCTCGTGGTGCACGATGGCGTACCTCCCCTCGCCCACCTGCCACACGGGGCGCAGGTCTTCGCGGAGGTATCCGTCGCGCTGGAGCATCTCCCAGCTCTCGTAGGTGGTGTCGTGGATGTACACCCCCGCCCCCTGCGGCGCGTGCTCGTTGAACCACGGCACGAGGCTCCCCGTGGTGAAGCCCCAGAACTGTCGGTTGAGCCCCACGTCGGCCGCGCCCGGAGCCCCGCCCACGATGGGGGTGTAGTTGCTGAGCCCGAAGGGGTGCGAGTGGGCGGTCTGCGAGAGCGCCGGCAGCGCCAGCACGGCCCCGAGCGCGGTGGCCGGGAGCCACGCGAAGCGCACCTTGCCCCGCACGTTCTCTTCGAGCTTCGAAGCCACCCACGCGAAGCCGAGGCCCGCCATGATGGCCAGGAACGGGTACGCCGGGAACCAGTGCTTGGTGCCGCCGAAGATGGGCGTCTTCGATGAGAACCACGGCGCGAGCGGCACGAGGAAGCCCATGCCCACGAGGAGCACGGTGCCGCGCTGATCGCCGACGGGCGCGCGAAGCCGCGCGAGGGCGGGCACGCGGTCGACGATCACGTCGAGCAGGGTGGCCTCGCGGAGCGCGCGACGGAGCTGGAGCGCGAGCCCGATCACCGCCAGGAGCAGCGTGATGCCCGGCACCGTGAGGAGGATCATTCCCCACGAATAGGTGCGCGGAAAGGGCGGGCGGAACCAGTTGTACCCGAGAAATTCCATGTTGTAGTACGCGTGGTTCAGGTGAAACCCGACGTACTCTGAGAGGCGCCCGGGGCGGCCGTCGGCGGTGTGGAGGAGGTCGAACCACATCCACGGCCACAGGGCCACGAACACCAGCGGGCCCAGCACCGCCATGGCCACCAGCGAGAGGGGCAACGGGAACTTGGCGCCCTTCGCGTCGGCGAAGATCTCGCGGCCGCGCGTGACGACGAAGTGCGCCACCACGAGGAAGGGCACGAACCACGCGTTGTGCTTGGTCTCGAGCGCGAGGCCCCACATGAGGCCCGTGGCGATGGCCCAGCGCAGGCCGCCCTCCGTCGCGCGCCAGTAGCAGTAGAGCACGGCGACCCACATCGTCATGACGGGCACGTCGAAGCAGTCGAGGTGCGCGTGATAGAAGACCCGGGGCATGAGCGCGAGGGCGAGCGCCGCGAAGAGGCCCACGCGGTGGTTCCACGCGCGGAGGCCGAAGAGGTACGTGAACCAGAGCCCGATGCCGCCCATCACCATGCCGGGGAGGCGAAACGCGAGGCTCTCTTGTCGAATGAGGTGCCACTTCTCGTGGAGGAACAACCACGAGAGGCCGAAGAGCGACTTCATGAGCGAGGGGTGCTCATGGTTGACGTTCCACGCGGCGTCGACGGCGGGGCGCGTGAACACGTCGGGCCGATGTTGCAGCACCGCGTCGAACCAGCCCGCGTAGGTGCGCGCGGCGTGAAAGTAGAAGCCCTCGTCGCGCGCGAAGCCGAGGTAGCGCGCCGTGCGCATGAGAATGAGCACGTAGACCACGCAGAGCGTGAGGCCGATGAGGTGCGGGCGCAGCGCGGCGTAGAGGCGCGCACCGCGCGAGGGGGTTTCGTTGCTCATCGCGTGTCGCCTTCGAAACAGTAGTGGCGCATGCCCGCGCGCTCGCTGCGCACCTCGAAGCTCACGCGGTGTGAGGTGCCCGCATAGGCCGCGGTGTCGAACTCGTAGCCCTTCCACCCCTCGTTGTCGTGGTGCACCGAGGTGCCCACGGGATGCCCGTCGACGAGCGCGCGGAGCTCGACGGGGCCGCCGAGGTCGTTGCCGAAATCGTCGCCGCGCTCGGCCTCGTAGGCGATGCCGTGGTGGCCGTGGAGCTTGCGCCCGACGGGCACGTTCTCGAAGGTGGTGACCATGACGCCGCCTTGCACGGGGTGAGACCAGATGCAGCGGCGGCCGCGGTGCTCCATGTCCTCAATGACGGTGACGCCGACGTAGTTCCACGCCTCGCCGCAGAGGTAGCGCTCGGGGCCCGGGAGCGCGCCCTGCCCGAGGCCGCCGCCGGCCACGAGGTTGCCGCCCTGAAAGGCGCACGCGCGGCGGTTGTCGCCGTCGAGGCGCTCGACGGAGGCGTCGGGCGGGCGCACGTGCTCGACGAAGTCGTAGAGCACCTGCGCGGGCGCCGGGTTGACGAGGAGCCGCACGTTGACGCGGCCGAACGCGGTGGCGCTCTCTTCGCGCTAGCCGCGAAAGTCGGGGTGCTCGCGGCCGCGGATGGTGGCCACCCAGGCGCGGGCGTAGCGCGTGGCGTCGGGGCGCGCGGCGTCGCGCATCGCGATGAGGTCGCGGAAGTACATGCGCGCCAGCGGGTCGGTCCAGACGGGGGCCGAGGCGACGAGGTCGCCCGCGCGGCGTGCGTGGGCGATGTGGTCGTGCGCGGCGCGCCAGTGCTCGGGCTTCGGCACGCGCGCCTCGATGACCCACTCGGCGAGGAGCTCGACCAGCGCCACGGCGGGCACCGCGAGGAACCACCAGCGCCCGCGGCCGCGCGGTGCGTCGGGCGGAGCGCCCGCTTCTACGTCTTGCGAAGGTTCACTCGGCTCGGTCGACACGGGGCGCGGACCATAGTCAAACTGCGCCGCGAGCGCTACCACGCGCGGCGATCGTTGCGGCGGCGGCCTGTGTTATGGTGCCCGCGCGCGATGACCCGCGACGCGCTCATGCAGACTGCCCAGCCCGACGCCGACACGGGCGACGTGCGCATCGTGGCGGGTCGCTACGCGCTGCGCCGCGTGCTGGGGCGCGGCGGCATGGGCGTGGTCTACGAGGCCGAGAACACCTGGACGAGCCGCCGCGTGGCCCTCAAGGTGCTCGACCCCGCGCGCTCCGCCGACCCGGTGCAGGTCGAGCGCTTCATGCGCGAGGCGCGGGCCACGTCGGCGCTGCGGCACCCCAACGTGGTCGACGTGCTCGACATGGGGCAAGACGCGGCCGACGGCGCGCTCTACATCGTGCAAGAGCTCTTGCTCGGCGAAGACCTGAAGGCCCTTCTGGAGCGCGAGGGGCGCGTCGACGAGGGGCGCGCGCGGGCCATCGTCGCGCCGGTGCTCAAGGGCCTCGCGGCGGCCCACGCGGCGGGCATCGTGCACCGCGACGTGAAGCCCGCGAACCTCTTTCTCGCGAAGGGCCCCGACGGCGAAGAGGTGCCCAAGGTGATCGACTTCGGCATCGCGCGCGACATGGCCCGCGACGTCGCACGCACGGGCTCCGGCGAGACCATCGGCACGCCCGCGTACATGGCGCCGGAGCAGCTGCGGGCCGAGCGCGCGCTCACGCCCGCGGTCGACGTGTGGGCCGTCGGTGTGGTGCTCCACGAGATGCTCGCGGGCGCGACGCCCTTCCCCTCGGAGAACTACCTCGTGCTCGTACACCGCGTGCTCGCGGGCGAGCGCCCTCCGCTCGAGACCTCGCTCGCCCACGTGTCTCCCGCGATGCGCGCCCTCGTCGAGCGCGCCCTCGACGCCGCCGTGGCGCTCGAGCGCTCCAACCGCCTGCGCCCGCTGCCCGTGGTCACCTGGAACCTCGCCATCGCCTACCGCGGCCTCGGCCGCAACGTGGCCGCCGTCGAGGCCTTCGAGCGCTACCTCCTCGCGCCCGAAGCCACCGCGCCGCCAGAGCGCCTCGCGGCCATTCGCGACGAGCTCGTCGAGCTCCGACGGCGGGTGGTGCGTGTGACATTGACCGTCACACCCCCCGAGGCCACGCTGGTGATCGACGGGCGACCGCAGGGCGCGCTCGCCGCGGGTCACACGCTCACGCTCGACCCGGGGGCGCACGTGTTCGAGTGGAGCGCGGTCGATCACCGCCCGCTGCACCGCGAGATCGCGGGCGCGGCGGGGTCGACGGAGGTCTTCAACGAGCGCCTCGAGCCGGTGCAAGAGGGTCGGCTCATCGTCGAGCCGATGCCGCTCACGGCCTCGGTCACGCTCGACGGTCGACCGCTCGGCGCGAGCCGCCAGGAGCTCACGCTGCCGCCCGGTGAGCACTGGGTCGAGCTCGCGGCGCCGGGCTACGTGGCGACGCGCCGCGCGGTGCGCGTGGGCGCGACGGGCGTGGTGCGCTTGTCACTGAGCCTCGAGCGCGTGCGCCTCCCGGGCTGGGTGCTGCCGGTGTCGGTGGTGGGGAGCGCGCTCGTCGTCGCGGGCGTCGGTACGCTGGTGTATTTCGTGGCGCGGCCCGAGGTTCCCGCGGCGCGCGTGGGCACGTGGGACAACGTGCAGGAGCCCGTGCGATGAGCCCTTTTCTGCGCGGCCTCGGGCTGCTCGCGCTGGGCGCCGCGATGGCCTGCGAGCAGGCGCCCACGCAGGTGGTGGTCGTCGTCGACAGCGACATGCTGCCGGGCGTCGAGCTGCGGCGCGTGCGCGTGCAGCTCAAGCGCGTCGGCGCGCCCGCGCGGCTCTACGATCGAACGTTCGAAGTGCGTCCGCGGGTGCTCAACGGCACCGAAGGGTCCACCGACGGGGTGCTTCTGCCAGGCGAGATCGCCGTGTCGGCGGGCGACCCCGACGACCCGCGGCAGCTCCAGGTCGACGTGACCGCGTACCTCAACGAAGACACCGGCAACTTCACGCAGAGCGTCACGGTGCCCTTCGAAGCGCGCACGGTGCGGTTCCTGTCGATGTTTCTCGCGGGCCGCTGCCGCATCGCCGAGAACCGCATGTGCCCCGCGGGGCAGGTGTGCGGCGCGTCGGGCTGCGCGCCCGTGGCGGGGCTCCTCACCGCCGCACCCGTCGCCGACGCCGCGGTGAGCCCGCGCGACGTGGCCGCCGTCGCGTGTGTGCGCGGCGGCGCCGAGCAGTGCAACGACGGCGTCGACAACAACTGCGACGGCGTCGTCGACGAGGGCTGTCCCCCGCAGAGCTGCGCGCGCGACGGCGGCCTCACGTTCGCCGACGTCGCGTGGGTCACCGACGCGCCGGAGCGCTACACGAGCCAGTGCAGCAACGAGCTCGTCGCGCCGACGGGGGCCTTCACGCTCGGCGAAACCGGTGATGGTGGCGTGGCGGGCGGAGCCGTCGAGGGCGTCACCGTGGCGCCCTTTCGCATCGATCGGTATGAGGTCACCGTCGCGCGCTTTCAACAGTATGTGCGCGCGGGCATGCCGCGGCCTCCCTACGACCGGGTGCAGTACCCCGGCGGCACGCTCTACCTCCACGACCTGCGCCCCAACGAGGCGCGCTGGCCCGTCGAGGAGCCCACCGCGTACCCCGGGCAGAGTCACTTCTGCCACTGGACCACCGGCGGATACCCCGAGTTCGACGAGCGCCCGCTCAACTGCGTCGACTGGTTTACCGCGCAGGCCTTCTGCGTGTGGGACGGTGGCCGTCTCCCCACCGAGGCCGAGTGGGAGTACGTGGCGCGCTACCTCCCGCTCCCCGACGCGGGCTCGCGCGCGGCCGAGGTCGCGCCGCCGCGCACCTTCCCCTGGGGCAGCGACAGCGCCGCGGGCGAGCTCTGGAACTGCGACTTCAATTTCACCAACAGCGCGTGCCCGCCGCGCGAGCGCGACGAGGTGAGCTACGGCACCTGGCGCGTGACGCGCACCGCCCACGCGCAGCCGTGGTACCGGGTGTTCGACCTCGCGGGCAACGTCGCCGAGTGGACCGCCGACGTGTTCGCGCCCTACGGCGTCGGCTGCCGCAACGCGACCGCATCGCGCACGAACCCGCTGTGCGCGGTGAGCACGGATTCATTGCGCTTCGCCGTGCGCGGCGGCGGCTACCTCTCGACGCGCGACGAGGTGCGCGGGGCCGCGCGGGCGTCGGCGCTCTATGCCGAGAAGGCGCGCACGCTGGGCTTCCGCTGCGCGCGGGCGCCGTGAGCGGGCGCAGACCGACGGGGTGGCCGTCGACGTGGCGTCGCCATCGTGGCGTCGCGGCGCGCGCGGCGTTGTGCTCGTGTGTCGTCCGCCGCGATGCTCACCCCGCGCGCCCTTTCACTGCTCGCCCTTGTCACCGTCGGCTGCGCGGAGGTGCACGCCCAGCCGCGACGCGACGCGGGCGGCGTGCGTCGTTCGACCCCGGGCGCTGGTCCGTCGGTCGGGTTCGCGCGCGGTGGGCCCTCGAGCGGCGTGCTCAGGCTGATCGACGCGGGCGTCCCGCCGGCGGTCCTCGACGAGGCCGCCGACGATGGCGCAGACATTCACGACCTGTTGGCCGGGGCCGCCG
>CAISKJ010000123.1 GCA_903885885.1 uncultured delta proteobacterium | reverse complement strand
CTCGTCGGCGAACTCGGTCTTGCTCTTCGGGTCGTGGCCCACCCACCGATGGAGCGCATACTCGCTCAACGTCCAGCCCACCGCGCCCGCTGCGAATGCACCTGCGAACATTGCGTGATCCTCCGCGTGACCCACCGGGTGACCCCCGATCGTCAACGATTTCGCGTTCCCTGAGCGGTTGATGTAACCACACGCCCGTGGAACGCACGGTAACAGGCAAGCGCGTCGTCGTCGTGGGCATGGGCGCTTCGGGCGAGGCCGCCGCGCGGCTCGCGCTGCGCAAGGGCGCCGCCGCGGTGGTGCTCAACGACAAGCGCGAGGCCGCCGACCTCGACGACGACAAGCTCATGGCGCTCGCCCGCGTCGGCGTCACCTTCGACCTGGGCGCCCACCGCGCCGAGACCTTCGCGAAGGCCGACCTCATCGTCGTGTCGCCGGGTGTTCCGCCGCTCGATGTGGTCTCTGCCGCCGAGGCGCGCGGCGTGCCCGTGGTGAGCGAGCTCGAGCTCGCGAGCTGGTACGTCGAGGCGCCCATCGTGGCGATCACCGGCACCAACGGCAAGAGCACGGTGACCACCCTCATCGGAGAGATCCTCAAGGGGTCGGGCTTCGAAACCTTCGTCGGCGGCAACCTCGGAACGCCACTCTCCGAGGCCGTCGACACGCCCGCCGCGTCGGCCGAAGGCCGCCTCGTCGTCGAGGTGAGCTCGTACCAGCTCGAGAAGATCGCCACCTTCCGCGCGCACGTCGCCGTGCACCTCAACCTCACGCCCGACCACCTCGACCGCTACCCCTCGCTGGCCGCCTACGGGGCCGCCAAGGCGCGCATCTTCTTGTGTCAGACGCCCCGCGACCACGCGGTGGTGCCCAACGACGACGCGGCGCTCACGGCCTTCGCGCGCGCGGGCTCCGGCGCGGTGCACACCTTCGGCGGAGACAAGGGCGACGTGCGCGTCGCCGACGGCGTCATCGTCACGAAGCGCGGCGCGCGTTACCCCCTCTCGCTGCTCAAGATCCGCGGCGCGCACAACGTCTCCAACGCGATGGCGTCGGTGCTCGCCTCGGAGCTCGCGGGCGCCACGCGCGAGGCGACCTTCGAGGCGCTCGAAGGGTTCCGCGGCCTCGCGCATCGCATGCAGTTCGTGCTCGAAGACGGCGGGGTGGTCTTCTACGACGACTCCAAGGCCACCAACGTGGGCGCCGCGCTGAAGGCGCTCGAGGGCGTCGACCGCCGCGTGGTGCTCATCGCGGGCGGGCGCGACAAGGGCGGCTCCTACGCGCCCCTCGTGCAGGCGTTGAAGGTCAAGGCCCGCGCGGTGGTGCTCCTCGGCGAGGCCGCGCCGCTCATCAAGGCCGCGCTGGGCACGTCGGTGCCGCACCGTCAGGCCGACTCGATGCGCGAGGCGGTGCACCTCGCACGCATGCTCGCCGAGCCCGGCGACTGCGTGCTGCTCGCCCCCGCGTGCAGCTCGCTCGACATGTTCGACAGCTACGCGCACCGCGGCCGGGCCTTCGCCGCCATCGTGCGCGAGCTCGCCGAGGCGCCGCACAACACCGAGCCCCCGCCCGGCGCCGGAGGTGACGCGTGACGATGGCCATCGAACCCGGCGCCAACGTGCGCCGCCGCTCGCTCGACGCGCGCTCCGGTGCGTCGCCCACCGAGACCGCCAACGCGCCGCGCGCCAAGAAGGCCGCGCGCTACGACGGCCCCATCGACTACGCGCTCCTCGCGGGCACGATGCTGCTCGTGGCCTTCGGCATCGTGATGGTCTACTCCGCGAGCGCCGTCTACGCGGGGCACATGCACCACAACTCGCAGTACTACCTGGTGCGCCAGGGGCTGTACGCGATCCTGGGCTTCGGCGGCCTCGCCATCGCGGCGCGCACCGACTATCGAAAGCTCCGCAAGCTCACGTACCCGATGCTCGGCGTCACGGTGCTGCTCCTCCTCGTGGTGGTGGTGGGCTTCGGCCACGCGACCAACGGCGCCGCGCGATGGATCCGCCTGGGGCCCATTCGAATCCAGCCCGCCGAGATCGCCAAGGTGACGCTCGTCGTGTGGCTCGCGCACTCGCTGGCGAAGAAGAACGAGAAGATCCGCACCTTCTCCATCGGCTTCTTGCCGCACCTGCTCATGGCGGGCGTGCTCATGATCCTGTGCCTGAAGCAGCCCGACATGGGGAGCGCCGTGGTGCTCCTGCTGCTCACGTTCATTCTCATGTTCGTGGCCGGCGCGCGCACGGGATACATCCTCGCGGCGGTGCTCACCGCGCTGCCCATCGCGTGGTACCTGGTGATGGGCACCGACTACCGGCGCCGCCGCTGGGAGGCCTTCATCGACCCCTGGCGCCACCGTCACGGCAGCTCGTACCAGCTCGTCGAGTCGCTCATGTCCTTCGGCAACGGCGGCTTCGGCGGAGTGGGCCTCGGCGACTCGCGGCAGAAGCTCTTGTTCCTGCCCGAGGCGCACACCGACTTCATCGGCGCCATCGTGGGCGAAGAGCTCGGCTTCCTGGGCATGTGCGCGCTCATCGCGGCGTACGGCTTCATGATCT
>CAISKJ010000122.1 GCA_903885885.1 uncultured delta proteobacterium | reverse complement strand
GGGCAAGAAGCGCATGAAGTCTGTGGGCTCCGTCGAGATCCCGCAGGAGGCGTTTCTTGCGATCCTCAAGATCGACTGATACCACCCGTCCGCGCTCGCTCTGAGGGGCGCGTTCGCGCGCCCGACGATGGAGCACCCACACCAATGAACGAAAGCTCGTGGCAGGACCGCCTCTGGTACCTCACCTGGTACATCGTGATCCCTGCCGTGCTCGCGACCGCCCTGGTGTTCGGCCTGGCGGCCATGCGGGTCATCGAGGCGCCGGACCCCTGGCGCTGGCTCCTCGCGTTCGCGGTGTTTGAAATCGTCGTGCTCGGGGTGCGAGACCGCATCTACGGTTCGAAGAGCGCCGACGGGGTGCGCGAGCTGCGCACCGTGGCCGCCGAGGCCCGAGAGCTCCAGCAGGAGAGCGAGAGGCTCCTCCGCGGCGCGAAGCTGACGCCGGAGAAGCGCGCCGAGGTCGACGCGGCCTCGAAGCGCGTGTCCGACGCCATCGCGGCCAAGAACGCCGACGAGGCCGGGCGCGCCGTGCGCGACTTCGACCGCATGCTCACGCTGCACCTCGGCGGGTCGCGCAAGGGCACCGTGCGCGAGTACACCGAGGCCATCGTGTTCGCCGTGCTCGTCGCCGTGGTGATTCGCACCTTCGTCGTCGAGGCCTTCAAGATCCCCTCGCCCTCGATGTATCCCACGCTCAACGTGGGCGATAACATCTTCGTCAACAAGTTCATCTACGGGCCGCTCATCCCGTTTACGCAGCGCAGGCTCTTCGAAGGCCAGGCGCCCGCGCGCGGCGACGTGGTGGTGTTCGTGTTCCCCGTCGACCCTTCGAAGGACTTCATCAAGCGCGTGGTCGGCGTCGCCGGCGACCGCGTGTGGGTGCGCGAAGACGGCTCGGTGCAGGTCAACGGCCGCGCGCTCGACCGCTGCGAGCTCGGCCCCTGGCGCGGCGACGACGGCGAGGGCCCCACCCACGGCGAGCAGCCCCTGCGCCGCGTGTTCTCCGAGCAAGACCCGCAGCACAACCGCCGCTACCTCACCATGTACTCGCGCGACCCGTCGGAGCGCGAGTCGTCGGTGGCCGAGTTCTGCGTGCGCGAGCCCTGCACCGTGCCCGCGGGCCACGTGTTCGTGATGGGCGACAACCGCGACAACAGCTACGACAGCCGGTACTGGGGCTTCGTGCCGGTGCGCAACATCAAGGGCAAGGCCCTCTGGATCTGGTGGTCGAACGTCACCGGCACCGGCTGCGGCCTCCGCTACGAGCGCTTCGGGCAGAACATCCTCGGCGAGCCCCGCGTGCCGCCGGCGCTCCAGACCGGCTACGACGCCTGCGTCCGCCGCCGCTGACCCGCCCTCCGCTCCGCCCGCCAAGCACTCCGCGCATCGGTCGCGGGCCCTCGCAACGTGCGACGGACCGCTACGCCCCATCGCTTCGCGTAGAAGCCCGTTCACGCTTCGGCGTCGGTCGCACCGGTTGCGCGACGTCGCGAACGCGCGGCGCCGATCGCGCAGAATCTTCTCAAGTGTTCGCGCGTGGCCCCCACGCTGCGGCCCACGGGCACTGCGTAGGGTTTCGCGTCACGGTCTGTTGACACTCTACGGGGGCGTGTGGTGAGCACTGTGCCGTGCAGCGCAAAGCCCTCCGCATCGCTCCTTCGATCCTCTCGGCAGACTTCAGCCGCCTCGGCGACGAGGTGCGCGCCGTCGAGTCGGCCGGGGCCGACTGGATCCACGTCGACGTCATGGACGGGCGCTTCGTGCCCAACATCACCATCGGCCCCCTGGTGGCCGCGGCCGTGCGCAAGGTGACCAGCCTCACGGTCGACTGTCACCTCATGATCGTCGAGCCCGAGCGCTACATCGCCGACTTCGCCCGCGCGGGGGCGCACATCATCTCGGTGCACGCCGAGGCGTCGCCGCACCTCGAGCGCACGCTGCACGCGATTCGGGCGCTCGGGTGCAAGGCCGGCGTGGTGCTCAACCCCCACACCCCCGAAGACGTGCTGCGCTACGTGCTCCACGTCACCGACCTGGTGCTGGTGATGAGCGTCAACCCGGGCTTCGGAGGCCAGCGCTTCATCGACGGGGTGCTCCCCAAGATTCGCGCGGTGCGCGCCATGATCGACGACTCGGGGCGCGACATCGACCTGCAGGTCGACGGGGGCATCACCCGCGAGACGGCGCCGTGGGCGCGCGCTGCGGGGGCCGATGTGTTCGTGGCGGGCAACGCCGTGTTCGGCGCGAGCGACTACGGCGTGGCCATGCGCGTGCTGCGCGACGCCGCCGAGGAGACGCGATGAGCGACGAGGCGAAGCCCGGGGCCATCGAGACGCTCTTCATCGCAGGGAGGGCGACCGCGCGCAGGCTCCAGAAGAGCCGCGTGGTGGTGGTCGACGGCCCCGACCGGGGCAAGGCGTACGAGTTCGAGAAGCCCGTGTGCACCATCGGGCGCAGCGCCATCTGCGACCTCTCCCTCAACGACCGCGCCGTGTCGGGCACGCACTGCGAGATCGAGGCGGTGGAGTCGGGTTGGGTCCTGCGCGACCTCGGGAGCACCAACGGGTGCTTCGTGGGCGAGGTGCGCGTGCGCGACGCGGTGCTCCCCCTCGGCGCGCGGGTGCGCATGGGCACCACCACGCTGCAGATCGAGGCGGGCCGCGGGGTGGTCGAGATCCCGCTGAGCACGGCAGACCGGTTTCACGAGCTCGTGGGTCGCTCGGTGCCCATGCGGCAGGTGTTCGCGCAGCTCGAGAAGGTGGCGCCCCTCGACGTGACGGTGCTCGTCGCGGGCGAGACGGGTACCGGCAAGGAGCTCGTGGCGCGCGCCCTCCATCGCGCGTCGAAGCGGCTCGCGGGGCCCCTCGTGGTGCAAGACTGCTCGGCGCTCCCGCGCGACCTCGTCGAGAGCGTTCTCTTCGGCCACGAGCGCGGAGCCTTCACCGGCGCCACCGAGCGCCGCGCCGGGAGCTTCGAACAGGCCAACGGCGGCACGCTCTTTCTCGACGAGATCGGCGAGCTCCCGCTCGACCTGCAGCCGAAGCTGCTGCGCGCGCTCGAGAACCGCGAGGTGCGCCGCGTGGGCGGTGCCAACACGACGCCCGTCGACGTGCGCGTGATCGCCGCCACGCACCGCGACCTGCGCGCGATGGTCGGGGCGGGCACCTTCCGCGAAGACCTCTACTACCGCCTCGGGGTGGTCACGGTGGAGCTGCCGCCGCTGCGCGCGCGCCGCGACGACATTCCCCTCCTCGCGCAGACGCTCCTCGAGCAGTTCTGCAAGCGGCACCCCGAGATGGGCCCGCGGAGCCTCTCGGCGCCCGTGCTCGAGAAGCTCGCGGCGCAGCCGTGGCCGGGCAACGTGCGCGAGCTGCGCAACGTGATCGAGCGCGCCGCGTCGCTGTGTGACGCGAGCGAGATCACCGTCGATGATCTTCGCCCCGCGGGGGTCTCGCGGGCGCCCATGGTGCCCGCGCAGTCGCTCGGGGCGCGCACCGCCGACGCCGTGATCGCGGGCGCGGCGAGGGGTGTGGCGCCCGACGGCGTGGCGTCGCCGAGCGCGCCCGGCGCGGTGCCTGACGAGCTCTCGGCGCTGCCCTTCAAAGACGCCAAGGCGCGCGTGCTCGAGTCCTTCGAGCCGGCGTACCTGCGCGCGCTGCTGGTGAAGCACCACGGCAACATCACCCGCAGCGCCGCCGCGGCGGGGCTCACGCGGTATCACCTCCGCGAGCTGTGCAAGCGCTACGGGCTGCGCGACACCGACAACGAGCCCGAGT
>CAISKJ010000121.1 GCA_903885885.1 uncultured delta proteobacterium | reverse complement strand
GCTCGTGCAGCCCGTCGTCCACGCGATGGGGCTGCCCTGATCGGAGCACCGCGTGGGGTCGGGCTGGCGCGCGCTCGTCGTGGTGCGGCAGTAGGCCTGCGCCGACGCGGGCGCGAGGAGGGCGACGACGAGGGCGAGCGCCGACCTCATCGCAGCGCCTCGCGCAGGCGCGACGCGAAGGCCGTGAGGGCCATGCCCTCGGGCGGCACCACCACGCGCGGCGGAGGCGCTGGCGAGGGGTCGGGCAGGAGCGTGAGGCCCTCGGTGCGCGCCGGGCGCACCCACGGGCCCGCGGCGGTCATCGCGAGGGGGAGCACGCCCGCCGAGAGCGACAGCACGGAGCGCACCCCATCGTGGGGGGCCGAGAGAAAGAGCACCACGGGCGCCCCTGCTTCGAGCGAGGGGGCGCCCGCGAGCGACTGCCCCACCTCGCCGACGGTGCCCCCGGGGAGGCGCACGGTGACGGTGCTCGGGGCGGCGACGCGGCCCGTGATCACAACGTCGACGGAGACCGTCACGTCGGTGAAGATGCGCCGGCCCTGCCAGAAGGCGTGGCGCGCCGCGGCGGGCGTCGCGACCACGACGGCGTCGGCGTCGCGGGCGAGCGCCTCTACGGGCCGCGCGTAGAGCACCGTGGCGCGCGGCGCCGCGGCGTAGGCGAGGAGCGCGGCGAGCAGGAGAGCCCCTGCCGACCTCGAGCGCGCGGAAGAGCACTTCACACGACGAGAGGTATCACAGTCTCGAGAGACGCCGGAAAGCCGCGCAAGTCCGTTGACACAGGGGTGTGAAGTCATCTACCCAAACGACCCCATGCGGAGCAGAGTGTTGAAGGGGCTCCTGGTGGCGGCGACCTTCGTCGGCCAGGTCGGTTGCATGGAGCGTCTCGCGGCCAATTCGACCGTGAAGATCATGGGCCGCGCGTCGCCTGCGGTGCAGACGTTCGCCGACCCGTACCTCGCCGAGGAGGCGATCCCGTACTCGATCGCGCAGGGCGAGGGCCTGTCGCTCGTGCTGCCCAACAGCGTGCCGCTGCGGATCAGCCTCCTGCGCACCTACGGCTCCTACGGCTTCGGCTTCCTCGAAGATCGCATGGAGCAGGCCGAGGTCGACGACGACGAGGCCCGCGTCGAGCACTACCGCAACCGCGCGTCGCTGGCCTATCAGCGCGCCCGTCAGATCGGCTTCGAGACGATGTCGCTCGAAGAGGACGGCAACGGCGGCGCCCAGGCGGCCTTCGGGCGCGGCATCGACGCGTGGAAGGCGTACCTGCAGCGCTTCGACGACGACGAGCAGACGCCCATCCTCTTCTGGACGGGGTACGCGATGGCCCGCTACATCGGGCTCAACAAGGACAACCCCGACGCCCTCAGCGACCTGCCCTTCGCGATCGCGTGCTTCGAGCGGGCGTTCCAGCTCGATCACACGTTCAACAACTACGCGCCGCACGTCGCGATGGCGGGCTACTACGCCCGCGCCTCCGAGTCGCTGGGCGGTCAGCCCGCCGAGGCGCGGCGCGAGTTCGAAGCCGCCATCAACGCGACGCACCGCAACTTTCTCACGTACCTCGTGATGGAGGCGCGCTTCTACGCGGTGATGGTGCAAGACCGCGCGCTCTTCCGCAGCCTCCTCGAAGAGGTGATCAACGCGGGCGACGTGATGCCCGAGCAGCGCCTCGCGAACGTGATCGCCAAGCGCCGCGCGCGCCGCTACCTCGCGCAGATCGACGACCTCTTCGGCCCCGAGGAGCCTGCGGGCGCAGCCCCCGCCGAGCCCGCCGCCGACGAGGCCGCGCCGACCCCCGCCGCGCCCGCCGCCCCCGCCAACTGACGCCTCGCGCGGCTGAATCGCGCGTCCCCCACACTACGTCTCTCCCCGGCACCCCACGGAGGAAGAACATCACCATGAAGCGCAACCGGTTTGCACTGCTCGCCCTGCTCACGGGGCTCCCGACAGCCCTGTTCGCGGCGCGCGGCGTCGAGGCGCAAGAGGCGCCCGCGGCCCCTGCCACGCGCTCGCTCTCGCTCGCCACGCTGGCCCCCGCGGGGTCCACCTGGCACCGCGTGCTCGAGTCGTGGAACCGCGAGCTCCGCCGCCGCACCAACAAGGCCCTGCAGCTTCGCATCTTCGCGGGCGGCGTGCAGGGCGACGAGTCCGAGGTGATCCGCAAGATCCGCTCGGGCCGCCTCGACGGCGCGGCCGTCACGGCGGTGGGCCTCTCGAAGATCCACCGCCCGGCGATCGTGTTTCAGATGCCCGGGATGTTCAGTTCGTACGCGGCGCTCGACCGCGCGCGCGCCGCCACGCAGACCGAGATGAACACGGCCTTCACCACCGCGGGCTTCGCCTTCATGGGTTGGGCCGACGTGGGCGCGAGCCGCGTGTTCTCGCGCACCCCCATCGCGTCGCCCGCGGACCTTCGCAACGCGCACCCCTACGTGTGGCGCGACGACCTCGTCACGCCCGCGGTCTTCGCCGAGGCGAACGTCACCGCGACGCCCCTGCAGATCCCCGAGGTGCTCACGGCCCTGCAGACCAACCGCATCGACTCGTTCGTCACCTCGCCCGTGGCGGCCATCTCGCTGCAGTGGGCGCAGCGCGTCACCCACATGACCGACCAGAACATGGCCGTGGTGGTGGGCGCGACGGTGTTCGGCAACAACGCCGTCAACTCGCTCCCCGCCGACCAGCAGGCCATTCTGCGCGAGACCGCCACGCAGTTCCATCAGCTCCTCATCGGCAACCTGCGCCGCGACGAGACCGCGGCCATCCGCTCGATGAGCACCCGCGGCATCACGGTGGTGCCCGTCACCGACCGCGCCGCGTGGAACAGCCTCTTCGACCGCGCCCGCGCGCGCCTCGTGGGCCAGATCGCCGACGCGGCGTTCATCAACCGCGTGCGCGGCGCCGCCGGCAACTGACCCGCCTCGTCGTCGCCCGCCGCACTCCCCCCTCCGCCCGATCGGTTCTCTCCCCCCTGCAGGAGCTCCGCGCGGCCCGTCTCGGGCGAGGCGATCCAACTTCCACTCCGGGCGCAGATCTGCCATAGAATCCGACGCCCTTCGGCGCGCACGCGGTGTCTGCGCCTCCAACGAACGATACGAGAGCCATGAGCGATCCCGAGACCCCCTCGACGAAGCCCGCCACGAATGACTCCGCCTCGCCCGTCGCGCAGGCCGACGCGCCCGCCACGTCGGAGGCGACCAGCGAGCCCGCAGCGCCCGACGCGGTGGCGCTCGCCAACGCCGAGCGTGACAAGCTCAAGGAGCAGCTCCTTCGCACGCTGGCCGACTTCGACAACTACCGCAAGCGCACGCAGCGCGAGAAGACCGACGAGTACCGCCGCGGCAAGGAAGACGTGCTGCGCGACCTGCTGCCGGTGTTCGACAACCTCGAGCGCGCGTCGAGCTCGGCGCGCCCCGACGCCGACGTGGCGGCAATCGCCAAGGGCGTCCAGATGGTGATCAAGCTCTTCGAAGACACGCTCGTGCGCATCGGCGCGAAGCGCGTCCAGGCCGTGGGTACGCCCTTCGACCCCAACGTGCACGAGGCCATCGCGCAGGTCGAGAGCGCCGAGCACGCCGCGGGCACCGTCGCGCAGGAGCTCGTCGCGGGCTACCAGCTCGGCGACCGGCTCCTTCGCCCCGCGATGGTGGCCGTTTCGAAGGGCGCCCCCGAGGCCCCGAGCACCAACTGACGCCACGGCATCGCCCGCGCCTTCGGCCCCACCGAGCAACGTCTGCAACGCACCGCCGCGAGAGCATCTGCCATGGGCAAGATCATCGGCATCGACCTGGGTACCACCAACAGCTGCGTGGCGATCATCGAGGGCGGCGCGCCCGTCGTGATCCCCAACGCCGAGGGCGCGCGCACCACGCCGTCGATCGTCGCGTTTACCCCGTCGGGTGAGCGCCTCGTCGGTCAGGTGGCCAAGCGTCAGGCCATTCAGAACCCCGAGAACACCATCGTCTCGGTGAAGCGCATCCTGGGTCGGCCCTTCGGGTCCGACGAGGCGCGCAAGCAGGTGCAGCGCGTCGCGTATCGCATCGTGCCGAGCGACAATGGCGACGCCTGGGTCGAGGTGGGCCAGAAGCAGATGTCACCGCCCGAGGTGTCGGCCGCGGTGCTCTCGCAGATGAAGGCCATCGCGGAGGCGTACCTGCACGACGAGGTCACCGAGGCGGTGATCACCGTGCCCGCGTACTTCGACGACGCCCAGCGCCAGGCCACGAAGGACGCGGGGCGCATCGCGGGCCTCGAGGTGCGGCGCATCATCAACGAGCCCACCGCCGCGGCCCTCGCGTACGGCCTCGACCGCAACGCCGAGGAGCGCATCGCGGTGTACGACCTCGGCGGCGGCACCTTCGATATCTCGATCCTCGAGATTACGCGCGGCGTGTTCCGCGTGGTGAGCACCAACGGCGACACGTTTCTGGGCGGCGACGACTTCGATCAGCGCATCATCGACATGCTGGTGCAGGAGTTTCACCAGCAGCACCAGGTCGACCTGCGACAGAACCGTCTCGCCCTGCAGCGGCTCCGCGAGGCTGCCGAGAAGGCCAAGCACGAGCTGTCTTCGTCGCTCGAGACCGAGATCAACCTGCCCTTCATCGCGACCACGCCCTCGGGCCCCGCGCACGTGCAGCGGGTGCTCAAGCGCGCCGAGCTCGAGCGCCTCGTGGGCGACCTCGTCGAGGCCACGATGGAGCCGTGCCGCAAGGCCCTCGCCGACGCCAACCTCACGGTGGGCGACATTCAGCAGGTGGTGCTCGTCGGCGGCATGACGCGCATGCCCCTGGTGCACAAGCTCGTGGCCGAGTTCTTTCAGCGCGCGCCGCACAAGGGCCTGTCGCCCGACGAGGTCGTGGCCATCGGCGCGGCCGTGCAGGGCGCGGCCATCGCGGGCGACGTGCAGAACGTGCTGCTCCTCGACGTGACCCCGCTCTCGCTCGGCGTCGAGACGGCGGGCGGCGTGACCACGGTGCTCATCCCGCGCAACACCACCATCCCCACGCAGCGCAGCGAGGAGTTCTCGACCTCGCTCGACAACCAGACCTTTGTGCCCATTCACGTGCTCCAGGGCGAGCGCGAGATGGCCGCCGACAATCGCTCGCTCTACCACTTCGAGCTCACGGGCATTCCCCCTGCGCCGCGCGGTGTGCCGAAGATCAAGGTGGCCTTCGGCATCGACGCAAACGGCATCTTGTCGGTGACCGCTACTGACATGGCCACCAAGAAGACCCGCGACGTGCGCATCGTGGCGGGCTCGGGGCTCTCGCAAGACGACGTCGATCGGCTCGTGTCCGAGGCCATGTCGTCGAAGCAGGAAGACCTCCGCCGCAGGGAGTACGCCGAGCTCCGCTCGAACGCCGAGGCGATGCTCTTCACCTCGCAGAACACGGTGCAGGAGTTCGGCGAGCTCATCTCCGCCGAGCTGCGCGACCAGCTCCTCGCCGACGTGGCCGCGCTGCGCGTGGCCCTCGACGGCAACGCCGACCTCCAGACCGTTCGCGACCTGCACGCGGCGCTCGAGTCGAGCGCGTACCGCATCGCCGAGTCGATGTACGGCGCCACCGACGAGACCCCGGCGAGCTAAGGCGCGCGGCGCCCTTGCAGCGGGGTTGCCGTGGCGGGGCGAGCGACGTAAGGTCCGCGGCTCACAATGGCCAGCGTTACAGCGGATTACTACGAAATACTCGGGGTGCAGCGGGGCGCCACGCCCGAAGAGCTGAAGGCAGCTTTTCGCAAGATGGCGCTGAAGTATCACCCCGATCGCAACCCGGGCGACGCGTCGGCCGAGGCGAAATTCAAGGAGCTCAACGAGGCCTACTCGGTGCTCTCCGACGCCGACCGGCGCGCGTACTACGACCGCGTGGGCAAGGCCCCGGGCGGCACGCCGGGCTCGCCGGGCGGGCCCGACATCAACATCGAAGACATCTTCCAAGACCTCATGGGAGATTTTCTCGGTGGCATCGGCGGCATCGGTGGCATCGGCGGGCGCCGTCGTCAGGGGGGGAGAGACATCCAGGTCGACCTCACGATCAGCCTCGAAGACGCCGCGCGCGGCTGCGAGAAGATCATCGAGTTCGACCGCCCCGCGCCCTGCGAGGCCTGCCACGGCCGCGGCGCCGAGCCGGGCTCTGCCGTCGACTCGTGCCCGGCCTGCAACGGCCGCGGCGAGGTGCGCTTTCAGCAGGGCTTCTTCCGCCTCGCGCGCCCCTGCGGGCGCTGCGCGGGCCGCGGCTCCATTCCGCAGAGCCCCTGCGCGCCGTGCTCGGGCGCCGGCATCGCGACGCGCACCGAGAAGCTCTCGGTCACGCTGCCCGCGGGCGTCGAAGACGGCGCCACGCGCACGGTGCAAGGCTACGGCGAGGCGCCCGCCAACGGGGCCCCGTCGGGCGACCTGCAGATCACGGTGAAGATCGCTGAGCACCCGCTCTTCAAGCGACAAGAGTCAGACCTGCACTGCACCATCCCGGTGAGCTTTCCGCAGGCCGTGCTCGGGGCGCAGATCGACGTGCCCACGCTCGACGGCAAGGTGCGCATGCGCATCCCGCCGGGCACACAGCCGGGACACGCGCTTCGTCTTCGCAGCAAAGGGATGCCGCGCTTCGGCGGCTACGGGCGCGGCGACCAGATCGTGACGATTCAGCTCGAGGTGCCGACGGATCTCACGGCCGAGCAGCGCGGGCTCGTCGAGCAGCTCGCGGCCTCGATGGGTGAAGACACGCACCCGCAGCGAAAGACCTTTCTCGAAAAGCTCAAGGGGCTCTTCGACTGACCTCACACCCCAACGGAAGGGACCGCGTACCTCGACTTGCACCCCGTGCGGTCTAGGTTCGCGCGGCGCAGATCATGTCAGGAAAGCGGGATTATTACGAGGTTTTGGGGGTCAAGAAGGCCGCGACCGCCGACGAGGTGAAGAAGGCCTTCCGCTCGCTCGCGGTGAAGTATCACCCCGACAAGAACCCCGACAACCCCGAGGCCGAAGCGAAGTTCAAAGAGGCCAGCGAGGCGTACGAGGTGCTGTCCGACGGCAACAAGCGAAAGATGTACGACTCCTACGGCCACGCGGGCCTCGAGGGGCAGGGCTTTCAGCCGCCGGAAGACATCTTCGTCCAGTTTCAAGACCTCTTCTCGGAGTTCTTCGGCGCGGGCTTCGGCGGCGCGCAGCAGCAGCGCCGCGGCGGCGGTGGGGGCGCCCGCCAGGCCAAGCGCGCGCAGCAGGGCCGCGAGCTTCGCACGCAGGTGCAGCTCACCCTGCGCGAGGCCGTGTACGGCGTGAAGCGCGACGTCAACGTGGTGTACCCCGCCGCGTGCGCGACCTGCGAGGGCAGCGGCGCCGAGCGGGGCAGCGCGCCCGTCGCGTGCTCGACCTGCAAGGGCCGCGGCCAGGTGGCGCACGGGGGCATGGGCTTCATGGTCTCGATGCCCTGCAGCGACTGCGGCGGCTCGGGGCAGGTGATCGGCAAGCCCTGCAAAGACTGCCGCGGCCGCGGCGAGGTGCGCGCCGAGAAGAAGGTCAAGGTGTCGATCCCCGCGGGCATCGACCACGGGCAGGCGATTCGGGTGCCCGGCCACGGCGAGGCGGGCCTCAACGGCGGCCCCGCGGGCAACCTCCTGGTGGTGATCGAGGTCGCCCCCAACGATCACTTCGAGCGCCACGAGAACGACCTCGTCTCCGAGGTGCCGATCTCGTTCGCGTCGGCGGTGCTGGGCGCCACGATCGAGTTTACCAACCTCGACGAGCAGGTGGTGCAGATCGTCGTGCCGCCGGGCACGCAGCCCAACACGGCCCTGACGGTGCGCAACCTCGGCGTGCCCTTCGTCGACGGCACCGGGCGCGGCAACCTCGTGGTGGTCGTGCGCGTCGAGGTGCCCAAGAAGCTCAACACGCAACAAAAGAAGCTGCTCGTCGAGCTCGCGCACGCCTTCGGTGAGAAGCACATCGATTGAGCGCGGGCGGGCTGTAGCATCGCGCGCATGAGCCGTCGGCGCCTCGTCACCATTCCCTTCAGTCACTACTGCGAGAAGGCGCGCTGGGCGCTCGACCGCGCCGGCATGTCGTACGACGAGGAGATGCACCTCCCGGTGTTTCACTCGCTCCCGGTGCGGCGCGCGGGCGGCACGCGCATGGTGCCGGTGCTCGTGACGCCGCACGGCGTGATCGAGGACTCGACGCGCATCCTCGAGTGGATCGACGCGATGCTCCCCGAGGAGCGGCGGCTCTTTCCGCACGAGGCCTCGCTGCGCGCCGAGGTGTGTCGCTGGGAGGAGCGCTTCGACCGCGACCTCGGCCCCGCCACGCGTCGCTGGGGCTACAGCTACATTCTCACCGACCGCACGCGCGCCCTCGCGATTCTGGGTCGCCACGCGCCCGCGTGGGAGTTCGCCGCGCTCAAGCTCGCGTGGCCCGCGGCGCGCGCGCTCATCGGGCGCGGGCTCGGTGTGAGCCCCGAGGGCGTGGCCCGCTCCTTCGCGAAGGTGAACGCCGTCTTCGACGACGTGGGCGCCGCGCTCGCCGACGGTCGGCGGTACCTCGCGGGCGATCGCTTCACCGCGGCGGACCTCGCGTTCGCCTCGCTGGCGGCGCCCGCGCTGCTCCCCGACGGGTACGCGAAGTGGATCGGCGGCCTCGACGAGATGCCGCCGGCGATGCGCGCGCAGGTCGAGGCCTGGCGCGCGACGCCCGCGGGCCAGTTTGGCGTGCGTCTCTACGACGAGCGCTGACGCGGGGCGTGCGTGCCACGCGGCGCCGCACGATGTGACAACGGGCCGCACTGATTCTGCGTTCGGCAGTGCCGTGGTAGAGGCGCGTCACACACCATGCGACGCCCGCTCCTGCCTACGCTGATCGCGATCCTCTACCCCCTCATGGCGGCCTCCCAGGGAGCCGACGGCGCGTGGACCGACGCGCGCGTTCGCGCGCGCGCGGCGCAGCGGGCACCGATGGTTCGCGAGGCGCGCGCGGAGCTCGAGCGGGCCTACGCGGGGCGCGTCGCCGGCGAGCGTCCGCCGATTGGGAACCCCACCGTGGGCGTGATGGTGCTCCCCGGCGCGCCCGACTTCGGGGCGTGGACGACGGCGCTCTCCGTGGGCCTCCCCATCGAGGTGAGCGGCGTGCGAGGCGTCTGGTCACGGGAGGCCGAGCGCGGCGTGGCTGCGGCGCGCGCGCGGCTCGCCGACGCGACGATGCGGGCGACCACCGCGGCGCGGCGGGCGC
>CAISKJ010000120.1 GCA_903885885.1 uncultured delta proteobacterium | reverse complement strand
GGGCCGGTGCTCACCGACATCGCGCTCTACTGGGAGGGCGCGGCGATGGAGGCGCTCGAACCCGCGGCGGTGCCCGACCTCTACGGCGGCGAGGCGCTGCGCGTGCTCGGGCGCTTCGGCGGAGCGGGCGCGACGCGGCTCGTGATCTCGGCCCTCACCGCGGAGGGAAAGCCCTTCCGACAAGAGCTTTCGGTGAATCTTCCGACGGAGAGCAGGCAGGCGCCGGGGCTCGAGCGCGCGTGGGCGCGGCGCCGCGTCGAGCGCCTCGCCGAGCTCAGCGAGCGCGAGCCCGCGAACCCGTCGCACGCGGCCGACGGCCTGCGGCTGTCGCTCGCGTGGTCCCTCGTCGGGCGCTGGACGTCACTCGTGGCCGAAGACAAGAAGGTGAGCGTCGGGCCGCGGCGCGCGCGCAAGGCGACGCTGTACCTCAACGGCGCGATCCCGCTGCTCGCGCTCGACGGCGCGCGGCGCACGCTCGGCCGCGGCGCCGAGGCCGACCTGCGCATCGACGAGGGCAACGTGAGCCGGCTCCACGCCGAGATCGTGTTCGACGGCGCGTCGTTCGTGCTGCGCGACCTCGCGTCGACCAACGGCACGCGCGTCGACGGCGCGAGCGTGCGCGAGGTCGCCCTGCGCGACGGCGCCGTCATCGAGGTGGGCACGTGGAAGATCCACGTGGTGTTCTCGACCGGCGACGCGCCCGGCGACTACTTCGAGTACGTTCCGACGCAGCGCGCGGTCGACGCGGCGAGCGGCGAGGCCGGGCGTCGCGGCGCGGCCGTGCACGCCTCGGAGCACGCGGCCCTCGAGCGGCCGATGCTGCGCGGCGCGGCCCCGCCGAAGGGGCACTTCGACGGGAGCATCCCGATGCCCGCCGCGGCCCCCGCGATGGCGCCGTTGCGCGCGTCGATCCCGCTGGGCGTCCCCGGCGCGGGGCCGCCGCCCATGCCCGCTGCGCCGATGGCGCCGCCCCCCGCGATGGCGCCGTCGCCGATGGTGCCCATGATGGCCCCCGCGCCCATGCGGCCGGCGATGCCCATGATGGGCGTAGCGCCCAGGATGCCCGCGCCGGAGCCTCCCGCGCCGGGGGCAGCCCCGCCCGCGCCGCGCCCCTTTGCGCCGCCGCCCGGCATGTTCGGGCCCGCAGCGAGCGCCCCGCATGGCCAGGCGCACGCGCCGAGCGCGCCGCAGGTGCCGGTGCGCGCGGCGGGCTCCGAGGCGTACCCCGAGCACGAGCTCCGATGGCTCTCGTCGCGCCTCCGCGGCGAGCTCGACCTGGTGTTTCTCGTCGACGCCACGGGGAGCATGGGCGCCCACATCGCCGAGGTGCGCGCGCGGCTGCTCGAGCTCGTCGACGCGCTGCGGGCCTCGCCCCTGTGCAAGAGCCTCCGCCTCGGCGTGGTGGCCTACCGCGACCACCCGCCGCAGGAGCTCAGCTTCGTGACGCGCGTGACCGCGCTCACCGACGACATCGACGCGGCGCGGGCCGCGGTTCTCGCGCTGAG
>CAISKJ010000119.1 GCA_903885885.1 uncultured delta proteobacterium | reverse complement strand
GCCCAGCACGGCGTCGAAGCCGCCCGCGGCCATCGCGCGCGGAAACACCGCGGCCCAGCGCGCGTCGCACGCGACCGCGAGCGCGTCGTCGACGCGCACGTGCGCGCGGAGCGACGAGGGGATCGTGCGCAGCCCCGCGAGGTCGGCCAGCGCGCGGCGGCACCGCGCGGCCACCGCGGCGTCGCGCTCGACGCCGTAGACGCAGCGGGTCACCACGGCGCGCAGCGCGTCGCGCGGGTGCGTATCGTGACGCAGGCGCGCGAGCTGCGCGGCGATGCGACGGGCCGCTTCGACGAGGAGGTTTCCCGCGCCGCAGGTGGGGTCACAGACGCGCAGCGCGAGGGTGGCCGCGACGGGGTCGGCCTCGCGCGAGGCTTCGTCGAGGCGCGCGTCGAGGCCCAGCGCCGCGACGAGCGCGGCGAGGGGCGCGGGCGTGTCGTAGCGGCCCGCAGACTTTCGGCGATCGCGCCGCGCGCTGACGTCGGTCATCGGCCGCAGCACCGTACACGATGCGGCGCGCGCCATTGCCTCCGTCGAAGCTCGTGTGTGACAGTCGCTCCCTATGCTCACGAGAGGATTGCTCGCGCTGTGCGCGATCGTCGGCGCCGTCGCCTTCGCGCCTTGCGCGGCCGAGGCTCAACCCGTTCGCGGCACCTGTACGAGCTGCGGCACCGACGCGGTCAACTGCGGCCGCTGTATTGGCAACGGCACCGCGTGCTTCGACACGCTCGCCGCGGCCGAGCGCAGGCCCGGGGTGTTTCAGACGCCCGACGGCCGCGACGCGCGCATGCTCCGCTTCGCGCGGCTCATCAAGGGCGCGTCGACCTCGTCGACGGACATCAACCGCGCGGTGTCGCGCACCTACAACGGCGGCAACATCTGGCTCTACTACGGCACCGGCACGCCCGCGGGGTACTGCGCGCCGCCGGGTGGTCCGCCGCGCGCGTTCGCGACCGAGGCGGAGTACCGCTTCGGGTGGGACCGCCGCTTCGAAGACACCATGAACGGCCTCGACTGCTACAACGGCGAGGTCGATCGCTTCTACATCGGCGCGCCCGGCCACCCCGACGGCGACCGCGTGTGCGACGGCGAACAGGCGATGTTTCTCCCCGAGCATGGCGCCATCTTCGACCTCGGGGGCGAGGGCAACCGCGTCGCGGTGTTTCCCTTCACCGACCACGGACCGCTGCCGTGCGAGTCCTTCGAGTTCAGCGTGTGGCTCTCGAACAACCCTGACGCCACCGAGGTCGCCGAGGCCGGTCGCCCCGACGGCAACCGCTGGAACCCTGCCGTACTCACACGCGCCTTCCTCCAGGGCTGGATCCCCGACACGGCCGTCGGCGGTCAGGCCGTGGGCCCGGCGCTCACGCCCAACCTCGACAACCCCACGCAGCGCGACGGCATCGTGCAGGTGTTCGCGCTCCCCTGCGGCCTCACGTTTCGGTACGCGACGGTGCTCGCGGGCAACAACGGCAACCCTTCGCCGGCGTGCGAGTTCTGGTCCTTCGACGCCGAGCTCGACGCCGTGGCGGGCCTCAACGAAGACGACACCGCGATCTGCCCCGACCGCGACGGCGACGGCTTTCGCGACCGCGCGTGCGGCGGCAACGACTGCGACGACAGCGCGCGCGAGGTGAACCCCTCGGCCGTCGAGAGCTGCTCGACCGCGCGCGACCTCAACTGCGACGGCACGGTCGCCATGTGCCCGTCGAACACCACCTGCGTGAGCGGGCTGTGCGCCCCGCAGTGCGTCGAGGGCGCGTGCCCCGAGGGGCAGACCTGCGTCAACGGCGACGCCGGCGCCACGTACTGCCTCCCGACGCCCTGCGCGAGCTCGGAGTGCCCCGCGCGCCAGGTGTGCGGCCCCCGCGGCTGCCAGGACCCCTGCGACGGCGCCGCGTGCCCCGTCGGCCAGCTGTGCCGCGGCGGCGCGTGCGTCGACCCGTGCTCGGGCGTGCTGTGCCCGCGCAGTCAGCACTGCGAGGCCGGTCGCTGCGCCCCCAACTGCCCCTGCGTGGCGTGCTCCGGCGGCGCCACCTGCAACGAGCGCACGGGCCGTTGCGACGCCGCGGGCTGCGGGCGCCTCGCGTGCCCCGCGGGCGCGCTCCTCGACTGCACGGGCGCCACGGCCCGCTGCGTGCGGCCCTGCGAGGGCGTCACGTGTCCGCTGGGCTCGCGCTGCGACGCATCGTCGGGGCGCTGCGTGGCCGACCGCTGCGCGGGCGTGAGCTGCCCGAGCGGGTCGATGTGCGCCGAAGGCGTCTGCGTGCGCAGCACGCGGCCCGACGCGGGCGCCCCGATGGACGTCGCCGCGGCGGACGTGAACGGGCTCGACGGCGCGACGACCGACGCGGTCACCGATGCTGGAGCTCCGCTCGATGCGATGGACGCGGGCACCGGCGCGCCGCTCGTGGCGGGCGACACGCCGGGCTGCGGCTGCGCGGTGCCCGGTGACGACGCGGGCGCTTCTTCGCGGTGGGCTGTGTGGGCGGTGGCCGCGGCGCTGATGAGCGCGGGCCGTCGGAGGCGCAGGGCGCGAGGCTAGAACGAACCGCCGACGGTGAGCGCGCCGCCGTGCTGCATGGGCGCAGCGGCGACGCTCACGCGGTGACCGCCGAAGTCGGTCTTGAGAAACAGAATGGTGCCGGCCACGGCGCCCGCCAGGGTGACGCCCATCGCGATGTCAGACCACACCGCGAACTGCCGCGCGGAGGCCGCCTCGTCGTTGCCTTGCGCCTGGAGTGACGCCACGCTGGGATCGCCCGCCTGAAGCCCCTGCACGCGGCCGCGCGTGTCGGAGAACGACGAGTCGGCCGAGAGCGCGAGCGCGCCGCAGACGCCCCACGCGATGGCCGCGGCGCCCGTGACGCCCGCGACCGCGTAGAAAACACCGGGCGAGAGGCCGCGCGACGTCTCCGCGGGGGGCGGGAGCACGTCGGGGGGAGGCGCCACGGTGTCGACGGGCGGCGGCGGCGGGGGCGTGAGCACCGAGCCCGAGTTGTCGTTCGGCGGGGGAGGCGGCGGGGGCGGCGG
>CAISKJ010000118.1 GCA_903885885.1 uncultured delta proteobacterium | reverse complement strand
GGTGAAGACGGCCCGCGTGCACTTGGCGCTGGCCGAGCAGGAGCTCTTCGTCGAGGACCAGAAGAACTCGACCGCGTCCGTGGTCGTCACGCTGCTCCCCGGCGCCTCGCTGCGCCCCAGTTCATGCTTTGGTCTTCTCCGCGACGCCGATGCTGCCACAGCAGCGCAGCCGCGAGCATCGGGTACCGCGCCGAGCGCAGGCGCCTGCACCGCGAAGTGCAGGCGCCTGCACCTGCGCCAGTGCCCATCGGCTGCATTGCGTGACGCCTGCGACCACGGCGTCGTCACCGACGCCGGCTGTTGTTGAACCTGCCTCCCTATGGCGCCGCCAAACCCGTCGCGCTGCGCCTACACTCTTCGCATGCACATGGTCGCCGCGCTCCGCATGCCCGAACCCATCGAGCGCGCGAGCGCCGCCCTCGCGACCCGTCAGGGCATCTCGCCCTACGAGGCCCGCACGCGCCTCGCGGGCGAGCTCCCGCGCGTGGTGGCCGTCTTCGCCGACGCCGCGCCCGCGATGGAGCAGACCCGCGGTCTCCTCGCCGACGGCTTCGTCGCGGCCGTGCTCGACGGCGACCGCGTAGAGCACGACGAAGACCGCGACGTGGCCGCCTCCCTCGCCTTCACCGACGAGGGCTTCGAAGCCACCCTGCGCGACGGTCGCACGCGCGCGCTGCCCTACGCCGACGTGGCGCTGCTCATCCACGGCGCGCGCACCGCGCTTCGCACGAGCACCGACGAGGCGACGGTGAAGACGTTCAGCGCGGGCCGCGCCATTCTCACCGGCGGCCTCTCGATGCGCACCTCGAAGACCGTCACCACCACGAAGAGCACCGAGGTGCGCGAGACCTTCGTGTACGTGCGCGAGCGCGGCGCCGAGCGCTCCCTCGCCATCTACGAGCGCGGGATGAACTACAACTTCCTCGGCGCCGCGCGGGGCCCTTCGAGCATGGGCAATTTCACCGCCGTGCTCACCCTCCTGCGCGAGCGCTGCGCGGGCGCCCGCTACGACGGCCGCATGACGCGCCCGGGGGGCTTCGGGCTCGTTCCGCTGTGCCCCGCGGCGCGCGAAGCGGGCGCGTGGAAGAGCGACGTCGGCGCCGCCCTCGTGGCCCTCGCGCACGGAGCGTGAACGCCCTCCGCTGCGCGCGACAGTTTCGCCGCGGAGGCTTCGGGCGAGGTTAAATTCGAATGCACGCGGGGCGCGTCGTCGAGGCCGTTGGAGGGTAGTTCGCGCTTCTGTACCTTGGTCCGATGAGCGAACCCTGGGAGACGGCAGGGCCTGCGTCGGTCACGGTCGGGATGCTCGACGGGCGCACCCTCGTCGGCACGCTGAGCAAGTTCTCGCCCCTCGCGATGGACATCACCGTGGAGGGCATCGAGGGGGCCGCGCCCAACGCGTCGCGGAAGATCCTCGCGGCCGAGAGCGTGGCCTACATCGGCTGGCACCGGAGGCCCGGCGAGCCGCCGCCGCCGCCCGTCTCCAAGGCCGAGCGCTTCAAGCTCCACATCGCGGGCCGGTGGACCTTCGCCGTGCAGGTGCGCGAGGCGCAGGGCGCCCGCGCGACGGGCATCGTGGGCGAGTCGAACACCACGGAGCTTCCCTTCTCGAAGATCTTCTTCTACGCCCACGCCATTCAGCGCAAAGAGCGCGACGAGCCCCTCGGCGAGATGCTCGTGCGCGCGGGCGCGGTGGGCCCCGAGGCCGTGGCGCGCGCGGTGGAGTCGCAGCGCAAGCAGCGGGCGGTGCCCATCGGGCAGATTCTCGTCGAGCTGCGGCGGGTGAGCGCGCAGGCGGTCGATCAGGCCCTCTCGGCGCAGGAGCGCCGGCGCCTGCGCATCGGCGAGGTGCTCGTCGAGGCGGGGCTCGTCTCCGAGGCCGACATCAACAGCGCCCTCGCCGAGCAGAAGAAGCGCAAGGGCAAGCGCCTCGGCGAGGTGCTCGTCGAGATGGGCATCGTGCCCGAAGAGGGCCTCGCGAAGACGCTCGCGGTGAAGTTCGGCCTGCCCTTCGTCGACCTCGACAACCACGTGCTCGACGACGACGCGCCCGCCGCCGTGCCCCGCGAGCTCATCGCCCGGTGCCGCTTGTTGCCCCTCGAGGTGACGCCCGCGGTGCTCACCGTGGCCATCAGCGACCCCCTCGCCCTCGACCCCCTCGACCTCTTGCGCTTCCACGCCAAGCGCAAGATCGAAGAGGTGCTCGTGATGCCGAGCCAGCTCGAGCGCCACGTGACGCGCTGGCTCGACCGCACCGCGATGACGGCGCAGGTCGAGACGCGGTCGTTCGGGTCCATTCTGGGCCAGCTCGTCGAAGACGCCGCCCCCGCGGCCGACGAGGGCGTCGACGCGGCCGCCCACGCCGCCGACGGC
>CAISKJ010000117.1 GCA_903885885.1 uncultured delta proteobacterium | reverse complement strand
GCCGTGACGCACAACCCCTTCGACGAGTTTGCCAAATCGATCATGGTCGACCGCCAGGCGTTCTTCGGCCACGCCGAGACGGAGTGCGAGCTCGGCCGCGACGCGCTCTACGCCGACGTCGCGTGGGAGCCCCGGCGACGGCTCCTGCCGAAGCGCCCGCGCGACCAGGTCGACCGCATGGCGCGCGTCGCCTCGCTGTGGGAGTTCGCCCACCGGCCGCCAGACCTTCTCATGGCCATCACGTGCATCGAGAAGGTGCGCGCGTGGCACCGCATCCGCGTCGCGCACGCGAGGGCGCATGGCCGACGGGCGCCCCCGATGGCGCCGCTGTGGCTCATCTGCGCGGGCACGCCGCGGGCCCTGCTGCGCGCGATGACCTTCACGCCCCTGAAGGCCTGGCCGCGCGGCTTCTACGAAGGGCCCGCGGGGAGCGGGCTGCGCCTCGTGCTGGTGCGCGACCTGCCCGTTGCGCCCCACACGCTGCTCTTGCGACTCATGGGCGCGGGGGCGGTGCTTCGTCACGCCGTGGCCGAGGTCGAGGCGTTGCCCGACGACGCCGAAGAACGCATCATCGCGCTCCAGCACATCGAGCGCATCGGGCGCATTCGCGCACACCACGAGGAGAGACGCATGGATGGCAAGCAGTTTGTCGCCGAGACCCGCGCCGCCCACAAGGCGTGGACCGAAAAGGTGGAGGCGCGCGCCATGAAGAAGTGGCGCAAGAAGGGCATCGAGGAGGGCATCAAGGAGGGCATCAAGGAGGGCATCGAGAAGGGCATCGAGAAGGGCATCGAGAAAGGCCTGCGCATCGCCGTCACGGCGTTCTGCGAGGCGGCGGGCATCGCCCTCGACGACGCGCAACGCGCCTGGATCGACGGCGCCAACAGCGCCCAGCTCGACGCGCGCCTCGCCGCGCTCCGCGCCACCCGCGCCTGGACGTAGCCGCGCGCTCCGTGACGGCGCTTTCCGACGTCGGTAAGTAAAATTGCCGACGCCGATAACTCCGTCGGGTCGCTTCTCGTCGCGCGACGCGCCGAGCCGTGCGTCACCGACGCCGACCGCGAGCCCTACCCGCATTGCGCGCCGGTGGCCGACGCGCTCGGCGTCGCGCTCGTATGCGCCCCGGGCGCGAGCCCCCGCGGCCCCCCGGAGGCGGCGACGTGATGCGTGAAACACCTTGCCAGACGTAGCTTTGCAGCGCCGATGGTTTCCAACCCGCGGCGCGAGGGCGCATCACCGTACCGCGCCCCCCAATGGCGCCGCTGTGGCCGCGGAGCCTCCTGCGCGCGTCGTCGCAGCCCTCGTGCGCTTCGACACAGACCAGCGACGCGATCGTGAGGGTGCCGCGGGTTCAGCGCGCGGCGCGCGGCGGGGCGAAGCGCGCCCACAGCCGCTCGAACTCGCCCGCAAAGGCCTCGACGAGCGCGCGGTCGGACGTCACCACCACGTTCTCTTGATTGTAGTTCGCCGCGCTGCGCGTCCAGTTGTAGCTGCCGTTCAAGAGCCGCGCGCCGTCGAAGAGGGCAAACTTGTGGTGCATGTGCGCGTCGGTCTCGTCGATGCGCACCTCGACGCCCGCACGGCGCAACGGCTCGATGTCCGAGCCCTCGTCGAGCGACTTGTCGTTGTCGCTGATCACCCGCACCGTCACCCCGCGGCGCTTGGCGTCGAGCATCGCCGTGCGAATGCGGTCGTCGGTGATGGTGAACACGCACACGTCAACGGCCCTTCGCGCGCGGCCAAACTCGTCGCGAATGAGGTCGAGGCAGTCGTCGCCGGGGCTGAAGCACGCGCGCGCGCTCGCGCCCTGCGCGGCGGGCGCCGGGGCCTTCGCGGGCGGGGCGTCGTCTTGCGTGAGGCGCGCGAGGTTCAGCACCCACGCGAAGGTGTCGCGCATGCGCGGGTCGCCCTTCGAAGCCCGCGCCAGCACGATGGCCTGCGCGCAGAAGAGGGTCACCGTGTCGGGGTCGAGGCCGCCGCGGGCGAACACGCGCTCGATCTCGCGCCGCGTCGCGGCCGTGATGCGCGGGTCGTCGAGGGTCTTCTTCAGCAGCGCGTCGAGCTCTCGGGTACTCACGGCGCCCACTCTACAAGCTCGCGCGCCGTCAGCACTCGATGATGTTCACCGCGAGGCCGCCGCGGGCGGTCTCTTTGTACTTGGTCATCATGTCGGCGCCCGTCTGGCGCATCGTGGCGATCACCTTGTCGAGCGACACCTTGTGCTTGCCGTCGCCCGAGAGCGCGAGGCGCGCCGCGTTGATGGCCTTCACCGACCCCATCGCGTTGCGCTCGATGCACGGCACCTGAACGAGGCCCCCGATGGGGTCACACGTGAGCCCGAGGTTGTGCTCCATGCCGATCTCCGCGGCGTTCTCCACCTGCTCGGCGGTGCCGCCCAGCACCTCGGCGAGGCCCGCCGCGGCCATCGAGCACGCCACGCCCACCTCGCCCTGGCAGCCCACCTCGGCGCCCGAGATCGACGCGTTCATCTTGTAGAGCATCCCGATGGCGCCGGCGGTCATGAGAAAGCGCATCACGCCCTCGTCGTCGGCGTTGGGCACGAAGCGCTCGTAGTAGTGCAGCACCGCGGGCACGATGCCCGCCGCGCCGTTGGTGGGCGCCGTCACCACGCGGCCGCCGGCGGCGTTCTCTTCGTTCACCGCGAGGGCCCAGAGGTTCACCCAGTCCATGGCCACGAGGGGGTCGCCCGCGCGCGTGTCGTTGCGCAGCCGGCGGTAGAGCGCCGACGCGCGACGGCGCACCTTGAGCCCGCCGGGGAGAATGCCCTCGCGCTCGCAGCCGCGCTTCACGCACGCGCGCATCGTGGCCCAGATGCGACCGACCCCGTCGCGGATCTCGCGCTCCGAGCGCCGAGACTTCTCGTTTTCGAACATCAAGGTCGCGATCGAGAGGCCATTGTGGTTCGCGAGCCCCAAGAGCTCGGCGCCCGTCTTGAACTCGTACGGCGCCTTCGCCTGCGCGGGGCCGAGGTACCCGTCGGGGTCGCTCTCGTTCACCACGAAGCCGCCCCCCACGGAGTAATAGACCCGCACGAAGGGCTCGGCGAGCGCGCTCCCCGTGGCGATGAAGCGCATGCCGTTGGGGTGCCGCGGCAGCGTCTGCTTGCGGTGCATTACGATCGACTCGACGGGGCGAAAGCCCACCGCGTGCTCGCCGCCGAGGCGCAGCGAGCCGTCGCGCACGATGGCCTCGACGCGCGCCTGCACGTGGTCCGTGTCGACCTCTTCGGGCGTCTCGCCCTCGAGCCCGAGCATCACGGCGACGTCGCTGCCGTGGCCCTTGCCCGTAGCGCCGAGGGAGCCGAAGAGCTCCGCGCGCACGTGCTCGACGCGCGCGAGGTGCGCCCCCTCGCGCAGCGCCTCGACGAAGCGCTTTGCGGCGCGCATGGGGCCTACCGTGTGCGAGCTCGACGGCCCAATCCCGATCTTGAACATGTCGAAGATGCTGAGAGTCATTGGCGGCGCACGGTACCACCGCCGCGTGGCGTTCGGCGCTTCGAGTGCGGCGCGAAGGGCGTTAGTCTCGACCCGTTCGACGGAGCGCGAGGAGTGAGAAGACCGGTGCCATGCCGCGCGTGAGCATCACGAGCGTGAGCCCCTCGGAGTCGACGTCGTTCCTGACGGAGTGGCGCCGCATCGCGATGCGCCGCGCGCTCCACGGCGGCCTCGGCATGATGGCCGTGCTGGTGCCCACGGTGTGCGTCGTCGAGCGCTCCACGGTGGGCCTGTGGCTGGTGCCCGCGGTGCTCCTCTACGCCGTGCCCCTCGCGTGGGTCGAGCGCGACTGGCGCCTCGCCCGCGTGATGCTCATGGTCACCACGCACCTCATGAGCGTGTTCTTCGCCGTGATGTTCGGCCACCGGGCCCTCACGCACGCCCTCTCGCTCGCGGTGGTCCCCCTCGTGTACGTGGTGTACGACGGCGAGGGGCGCGCGCGAAACCGTGCCCTCCTCACGGCGCTCGCCATCTTCGTGGGCATCGACCTCGCGGGGCGCGCGGGGCTGCTCCCCACGGTGCTCCCGGGCGACACGGCGCGGTACGTCCCGGTGTCCTTCGTGGCCACGTTCTACGTGATCCTCCGGCGCACGCACCTCATGGCCGATTTCAGCCTCGCGATGCGCAAGCACCTTTCGGAGCAGCACCGCCGCCTCGACGAGGCGCAGGCCACGGCCCACATCGGCAGCTTCGACCACGACCTCGCCACCAACCGCGCCGTGTGGTCGCGCGAGATGCAGAACATCTGCGCAGTCGCGCAGCCCGAGGGCGTGGCCTCGTACCGCCCCCTCCTCGAGCGCGTGCACCGCGAAGATCGTGCGCGCTTCGTCCACGAGATGACGCAGCTCACGGCGCACCCGGGCGTCGAGCGCGCGCTCGAGTTTCGCATCGTGCTGCCCGACGGCGACACGCGCACGCTGCGGGCGAGCGCGGGCGTGCTCCTCGACGACGAGGGCCGCCCCGAGCGCGTGGTGGGCACCGTGCAAGACGTCACCGAGGGACGCCGCAAGGAGGCCGCCCTCGTGCGCGCCCGCGAGGCCGCGGAGGACGCCTCGCGCGCCAAGAGCGCCTTCCTCGCCAACATGAGCCACGAGCTGCGCACGCCCATGAACGGCGTGCTCGGCATGACGGCCCTCGCCCTCGAGACGCCGCTCACCGACGAGCAGCGCAGCTACGTCGACGCGGCGCACACCTCGGGCCTCGCGCTGCTCACCATTCTCAACGACATTCTCGACCTCTCGAAGATCGAGGCCGGCAAGCTCACCGTCGAGATGGTGTCGTTCTCGCTGCGCACCGTCATCGAGCAGGCGATGCAGCTCTTCGCGCCGCGCGCGCAGCAGAAGGGCATCGCGCTCGCCGTCGCCGTCGACGAGCCAGTGCCCCCGCGGCACCTGGGCGACCCCGTGCGCGTGCGCCAGCTCCTGGTGAACCTCATCGGCAACGCGGTGAAGTTTACCGAGCGCGGCGGCGTGCGCGTCGAGGTGGCGCTCGACGAGGCCGGGCGCGTCGAGATCCGGGTGATCGACACGGGGGTGGGCATCCCCGAAGACCGTCGGCGGGCCATCTTCGAGGCGTTTACGCAGGCCGACGGGTCGACCGCGCGGCGCTACGGCGGCACGGGGCTCGGGCTCACCATCAGCCGCGAGCTCGTGCGGCTCATGGGCGGCACCCTCGAGGTGACCAGCGCCGTGGGCGCGGGGAGCACCTTTCGCGCGGTGCTCCCGCTGCCGCAGACCAACAAGGCCGGCACCGACCACGGCAAGATCCGCGTGCGCCCCGTGTCGGGCCCCGAGCGCCCGGCTGCGCCGCGCAAGCTGCGGGTGCTCCTCGCGGAAGACAACGCGGTGAACGCCACCATCGCGCGGCTCCTGGTCGAGCGGGCGGGCCACGCGGTGACCCACGTGCTCGACGGTGCGGGCGCCGTCGAGGCCGTGGCGCGCGAGGCCTTCGACCTGGTGCTCATGGACGTGCAGATGCCCGTGGTCGACGGCCTCGAGGCCACGCGGCGCATCCGCGCGTCGGGCTCGCGCGTGCTCATCGTGTCGATGACCGCCAACGCCATGAAGGGCGACGAGGAGGCCTGCCTCGCCGCGGGCATGAACGCCTACCTCTCCAAGCCGCTGAGCTTCTCGAAGCTCCACGACGTGCTGACCCGCGCGGCGAAAGAGGCGGCGGGGTGAGACCGGCCCTCACCCGCGCGGCGTCGTTGGTAGAGTGCGCGCGATGACGCGCCCACTGCCCCGCTGCTTCGCGCTCGTGCTCGCCCTCGCCGCCTGCGACGGAACGGGCGCGCCCGTCACCCCCGACGCGAGCGCCGACGCGGGCGCCGACACCGTGTGGCTCTGCCGCCCGGGGGCCGCGTCGAACCCCTGCGCCCTCTCGCTCGACACCACCGTGGTGAGCGCCGACGGCACGGCCACCGTCGAGCGCGCCGCGCCCCCGGTCGAGGCCCCCGTCGACTGCTTCTACGTGTACCCCACCATCAGCGCGCAGGGCACGCTCAACGCCGACCTCAGCGTAGACCCCGAGCTCGTCACCATCGCCGAGCAGCAGGCCGCGCGCTTCTCGTCGGTGTGCCGCGTGTTCGCGCCCGTGTACCGCCAGGTGACGGTGTCGGGGCTCATCGACCCGCGGGTGACACCGGCCAACTTCGACCTCGCGTACGCCGACGTGCGCCGCGCGTGGAGCGAGTACCTCGCGCGCGACAACAACGGCCGCGGGGTCGTGTTGGTGGGTCACTCGCAGGGCGCCGCGATGCTCACCCGCCTCGTGCGCGAGCGCATCGACGGCGACGCCGCGGCGCGCGCGCGCGTCGTGTCGGCGCTGCTCATCGGCGGCGACGTGCGCGTGCCCGCCGGGGCCGACGTGGGCGGCGACTTCGCTCACGTTCCCGCGTGCCGCGCGCTCGATCAGACGGGCTGCGTGGTGGCCTACTCGGCCTTCACCATGACGCCTCCGGCGGGCGCCCTCTTCGGGCGCGTCGACGACGCCGCGTCGCGCGCGCTGTGTGTGAACCCCGCCATGCCCGCGGGCGGAGCCTCGCCGCTGCGCGCGGTGTTTCACGTGCGCTCGATGGAGTCGCAGGGCGTCGCGGTGCGCGTCCCCGCGGCGCTCACCACGCCGTGGGTCACCTACCCCGGGCTCTTTCGCGGGGCGTGCATGGCGGCCGACGGCGCGAGCTGGCTCCAGATCACCGAGTCGCGCGCGACGGGCGACACGCGCCCCGCGCTCACCGACGCGCTCGGCCCCGCGTGGGGGCTGCACCTGCTCGACGTGACGCTCGCCCTCGGCGACATGGTGGACATGGTGCGTCAGCAGTCGGCGCGCTGGCGTCGCTAGCGGCCCGGAAGGGGGCGATGGCGCGTGCGCCCGGTGGCAGACCTCCCCCCCCCGCCGGCTGTGCGCATCGCCTTCGCAGAACCCCTTGCACGCGATGGCACCGCGTTCGCGAAGGGGCGCCGCGCCGTGACACACCCCCTCCGCGCGCCGTCACCACGCTTACCGACGTCGGTAAAAACAATTACCGACGCCGATAACTCCGCGCCGCTACTTTCTCCGATCGCCCCCGTGGCCCGGCACCGCGCCGCAGCGCCCCGCCCTCTCCCCCACGCGCGGCGCTGGCCTGCGGAAACACCTCCCGCGCTCGCAGCCCCTCATGCGGCCCCAGCGTCTCCAACTCGCGCGGGCGCTGTTTTCGCGGCGCCCGTCGCGACGCTACGATGCGCCACGATAGGGCGAGCGCATCTAAATCGTCGTGAATTCGAGATGTTCTTGGTACTCGCTGGTTGCCGCGGGTTGGAAACCCCACGGCAACGCGGAGATCGAAAACGCGCCTGAAGTCCGCGGCGGACTTCCCATCGAAAGTCCGCGGCGGACTTCGAATGGATTCTCTCCTCTCTGCACGTTGCCG
>CAISKJ010000116.1 GCA_903885885.1 uncultured delta proteobacterium | reverse complement strand
GCCTTCATCGACTCGTCGAGGCTCGCGAGCTGGGCCTCGTCGATGAAGATGGTGAGCTCGCCGGCGTCTTTGAAATCAACCTGCGCGGCGAAGAGCGTCACGCTCTTGAAGCGGGCGTCGTTGTCGCGCGCCATCGTGGCCGCGGCGATGGCGAGGATCGTCCCGCCGAGGCAGTACCCCGCCGCGTGGATCTTCTCGCCGGGCACGATCGCGCTGATCGCGTCGACGGCCGCGTTGACCCCGAGCTTGAGGTAGTCGTCCATGCCGAGCTCGCGGTCTTCGACCGTGGGGTTCTTCCACGAGATCATGAAGACGGTGTGCCCGCGGCCCACCAGGTACTTCACCAGCGAGTCTTCGGGCATCAGGTCGAGGATGTAGTACTTCATGATCCACGCGGGCACGACGAGCACGGGCTCGGCGTGCACCGACGGGGTCGCGGGCGCGTACTGAATCAGCTCCATCAGGGCCGTGCGGAGCACCACCTTGCCGGGGGTGATGGCCACGTCTTTGCCGACTTCGAAGCCCTCGATGGGCCCGATGGGCGCGCCCGAGAGGCGCTGCTTCACGTCGGCGGCGAGGTGTCGCACGCCGCGCACGAGGTTGCGCCCGCGCTCCTTCACGGTGCGGTCGATCACCTCGGGGTTGGTCACGAAGTTGGCCGGCGAGCTCGCCTCGCTCACCTTGGCGAAGCCGAAGGACACCATGTCTTCGTGGTGCTTCGAAACGCCGGGAACGTCGGTGCTCGCCTCGCGCAGCCACTTCTCGGTGACGAGGTACGACTGGCTCATCACGTTGAAGGGCCAGCGCTGCCACGAGGGGGCCGCGAAGCGCCGGTCGTTGGTGACGGGCGCCGTCGCCTCGCGGCCGAGCGTGGTCGCCGCGGCGTATTGGGCGACCTTGACCGTGTTGGTGACGGCGCTGCTCGCGAGCGCGAGCTGCTTGGTCGGGGCGAGCGCGAGGTGCGCGCCCCAGTCGGCGTAGGCGAGGGCCCACGCGGTCGGCGACGTGCCGTTCATCGCGCGGACGCGCAGCCCGCTGGCCCAGTCGATCGCGCCCGCGAGCGCGCCGCTCGGCGGCCGCACGTCGGGGTTGGTCATGTCGTTTCCGCCGGTCGTGCCCTGCTTCTGCATCTCGTACCTGCCTGTGTGGGGATCCCTCGCGGCGACGAGCCTCGTCGCGTGCGCGGGACACGGGTCGCTCCATCGGAGCGGCCCCGACTCTACCTCCGACGGCGGCGATCGGAAGGGCCTTGCGCGCGGGTCACCCGTCGAGGGTCGCGCGCACCTGGGCGAGGAGCTCGCCCGCCTGGAAGGGCTTGGCGAGGAAGCGGCACCCCGGCGCGAGGCGCAGCTCGGGGTCGTTGTCTTCCGTGGCGAAGCCGCTGCAGAAGAGCACCTTGAGCCGCGGCGAGCTCATGGTCACCAGCGTCTCGTACACGCGCTGGCCCGTCATGCCGGGCATGATGGCGTCGAGGATCACCATGCTGATGCCGTCGCCGTGCTGGCGGTACGCCTCGATGGCCTCGAGGCCGTTCTGCGCCGCGAGCACCCGGTAGCCCGCGCGCTCGAGAATGCGCGTGGCGCTCGCGCGCACCGAGGGCTCGTCCTCGGCCAGGAGGATCACCTCGCCGGGCTGCGCCGCCGCGCTCACGGTGCGCACGGGCACGACCGACGGGGGGCGACCGCTCGCGTGGGGGATGAACATCTCGAAGGTCGTCCCCGCGTCCGAGGTGCTCCGCACGGCCACGGCGCCGCCGTGCTGCCGGGCGATGTTGGACACCACCGAGAGCCCGAGGCCCGTACCCTGCCCGACGGGTTTGGTGGTGAAGAACGGTTCGAAGATCCGCGCGAGGTTGGCGGGCGAAATCCCGCTCCCGGTGTCGGCCACGGCGAGGCGCACGTAGGGCCCCGGCGCGAGCCCTTCGCGCGCCGTCGCGTCGAGGGTCACGGCCTCCACGGTGATCGCGATGCGGCCCGGGCCTACGATGGCGTCGCGCGCGTTGACCACCAGGTTGACGATCACCTGCTCGATCTGCGACGGGTCGACCAGGGCGACGCAGCGCTCGTCGGCGCGCACGTCGAGCTCCACGCTCGTCGCGAGGAGGCGCCGCAGCATCGGGACGAGGTTGGTCGCCACCGCGCCCAGGTCGCTCACCACGCGGGGGCGCTCGCGCTCGGGCCGCGCGAACGAGAGGAGTCGGTGCGTGAGCGACGCGCCCCGCTCGGCGGCGGCCACGATGGCGGTGAGCGACTCGCGCACGGCCGCGGGGTCGCTGAGGTCGTCGAGGGCGAAGGTGGCCTCGCCGAGGATCGCCGCGAGCACGTTGTTGAAGTCGTGCGCGATGCCGCCCGCGAGGGTGCCGACGAGGTCCATCTTCTGCGCGTGGCGGAGCTCGGCCTCGCGGCGCTTGAGCTCGGTGATGTCGCTGAGCGAGGTGACCCGCACCGTGCGACCCTTGAAGTGCATCATCTTGCCGCGAATGATCGCGGGGAAGGTGGTGCCGTCCTTGCGCAGCGCCGTCACCTGGTAGGGCTCCTCGTAGCCCGCGAGCATGTTCTTCATCACCAGGGGGCGGTCTTCGTGGGCGATCCACTCGATGCCCAGGCGCCCGAGCGCCTCCGCGGCCGCGTACCCGAAGGTGAGCTCCGCGGTGCGGTTCTGCTCCAGGCAGACGCCCCGCTCGGAGATGAAGATCGATTCGAAGGCCGCCTCGCTGAGCCCGCGGTACTTCTCACGGTTCTCTTCGAGGGCCGTCTCCGCGCGCTTGCGGTCGGTCACGTCGGTGCTCACCCGCACGACCGCGTACACGGCCCCCGCCGCGTCGCGCAGCGGGAAGCGCTCGGAGATGAACGTGCGCACCCCGTCGGCGAGGAGCACCCGCTCCTCATCCTCGACGGGCGCCGCGGCGGAGAGCGCGCGCGCGTCGTTGAGGGCGAAGACCTCGCCCAGGCCCCGGGGCAGCGCCTCGGCGTCGGTGCGCCCCAGGATCTCCGCGACGTGCACGCCCGCGAAGGTTTCGAACTGACGGTTTACGTAGAGGTAACGGCCGTCGGTGTCTTTCACCGAAATCGCGGCGTGCGCGTTGTCGGCGATGGATCGAAAGGGCCCTTCGGAGGCCGCGCCGGGCGCGACCGCGTCGCGCGCCTGCGAAGCGAGCGAGGAACCGACGTCGGTGTACGTCCTGGTCATGCGGCGTTCCTTGGTTCACTGGATCGTCGCGGCGTGGGCGAACGCCGCGCTCGCAGCGCGCGTCGCCGACGCAGATCGAGGGCGGGTTCGCAACGCTACGGGTTCACCCGAATATCGATCCGAAGCGGCCCCCGGCGTTAACGGATTTCGTTCAAGGTTCGTGTGGGTTGCGACGCTGGCGGCGCGATGCCGCAGCGGGACGTGCGCGTGCCGGCCGGGCGGGCAAATCGGCGATTGACGGTGCGGCCAGCCGTGTCACGTTCGCCGCCGCGCGCGCGCCGATTCAACGGGTGAGGGGACGCGTCACGCCGAAGGAGCGATCGAACGATGGTGAGCAAGGTTCAGCAGTGGGACACGACCGACTGGGGCAAGACCGTCAGCGCGGTCGGCGTCGGCAGCAGGCTGTACACGGTGGAGCGCGACGGCACGCTCTACGCGACCCACGCGGTGTCGGGCGATTCGAAGGTGATCGGCGAGGGATACAACACCCGCCTCCTCGTCGCGAACGGGCTCACCGACGGCGACCTCTTCGCCATCGAGCGCAACGGCAACCTCTACCGCATCGACCGCAAGACGGGCGACTGGGAGGCCCTCGCCGAAGACGGCGACTGGTCTGACACCGTGGCCGCCGACGCCGCGGGCAACCTGCTCTACACCATCGAGCGCGACGGCACGCTCTACGTGACCGACCTCGACAACTTCGACGACGACTCCATCGAGCTCGACGAGGGCTACGACACCAAGGCCCTGTGGGCCGCCGGCGAGCACGTGTACGTGCTCGAGAACGACGGGACGCTCTACCGGGTCCACGGTGAGACGGGCGACTCAGAGTGCGTCGGCGCCGCGGGCGCGTACAGCGACACGCTGGCCGCCACCGTACACAACGGCGCGTTCTACGCGGTCGAAGACGACGGCGCGATCGGCGTCACCAGCCTCGAAGACGGCGGCTACACCGAGCACACCGGCGACGACTTCAGCGACGTGCGCCACCTCTTCTCGGCCGCGGGCAAGCTCTACGCGATCGACCGCGCGGGCGCCCTCTCGGTCGTCTCGTTCGACTGAGCCGCGCGCGCCACGGCGCGCGACGGGATCCTCGCGCTTTCGGCCCTGCGATGGGGCGACGCTGCGCGGCGTGGGTGCTACTCGATGGGCCCCTATGGAATCGGTCAGCCATGCTTCGTCGTCGCTGCGCGCGGCGCTCTCGGCCGCGGGCCGCGGACTC
>CAISKJ010000115.1 GCA_903885885.1 uncultured delta proteobacterium | reverse complement strand
CGTGGTGGTGCGATCCCAGCTCGCGAGGAGCTGCGCCCATTGCGCCGCGCTGCGGCGGCGCCTCGTACGTTTCCGTCTCATGCGTGGGCGCGTAGCCCGAGGCGATCAGGGGGTCACGACGCGGTCCGGCGCACGGGTACCTGCCCCTTGTCGAACCCGAGCGCGCGCGCCGCTTCGTTCTCGCTGCGAGGATGTAACCGCCGGGCGTCTTCGATACGGCGGTTGACGAGGGCTTTCACCTCCGCACGCAGCCCGCTGCCGCGAGAAGCTCTCTCGCTGGGCATGTACGGCCGGAGGTCGTTGGCCGCGATGGTTCGCGCTTCAACGTTGGCCGCCCATGCTCTGCGTATCACGCCGTGAAGCTGTCGCACGTTGCCCGGCCACGAGTACCCGCGCAGCAGAGCGCTCGCGTCCGGATCGAAGCCTCGCGGTCCGTGCTTGTGGCGCCCGTGGAGGTGCTCCAGTGCCTTCCCGGCGATCTCCAGCATGTCGTCGCCGCGGTGCCGCAACGGCGGAATCACAACGTGCAGCCCCTGGACACGAAACAGGAGGTCGTCGCGCACGGGCGAGGTCGTCGCTTCGTCGAGAGGCTGCACCGCTGTGATGAGCCGCACGTCGAGGCGATAGCTCTTCTCCTGCCCGAGCGGCGTCACCTCGAGTTCGCCGTCCATCGCGTGGTTGAACGTGCGAAGCAGCATGGGCTGAATCGACGTTGGAACGGCGAGCAGTTCGTCGAGGAAGAACGTCCCCTTGTCGGCCTCGCGAATGCGTCCGGTTCGCTCCGCGTTCGCGCCCGTGAAGGCCGCCTTCACATGGCCGCAGAGCTCGTCCTCCGCGCGTGCCGGGTCGAGCAACGCACCGTTGACCGCGATGAGGCTACCCGTGCGTCCCGACGCTTCGTGAAGCAGTCGAGCACAGAGTTCCTTCCCAACACCGGTCTCGCCTTCGAGAAGCACCGGGAAGGCAAGTCGAGCGTATCTCTCGAGCGTGGCAACCAGGTCGGTCATCACCGTCGAAGAGCCGATCAACTGCTGGCGAACTTGAACTCCGGTCGGCTGGGTGCGCAGCCGGAGTCGTCGCGCGAGCGCAGGGCTGACCTCGGGGCGGGAAGCGTTCCCCGTACCTGGATCAACCAACCGGACTTCGTCGCGGAGCGCGAGCACCATTCCGCACGCGATGTCGAGCTCCGGCCACTGCCGTTGCGTAACGACGTCGAGCGCAAACGACTCCCTCCCCATCTTCGCGGGGCGAGTCTCCGCGAGGTACACCGCGAGCCCCGCGGTGTTCTGCTCGGCCTCCTCGCGGCGGAACTCTGGCGGCGCGAAGACTTCGATGCTCTGCCACGCTGCGGGCATGCACGCGCGAACCCTCTTGATCTCCTCGTCGACCAGCGCCTCCGCGACGCCAACGACGAACACCAGCGCCCGCTGATAGCGCCTGCCCGGGGACTCCCCGCGAAGGCTCTCGATCGCAACGTCGAGATCAGCAGGCACCCTCGCCCGCACGGGAATCACGATCTCTCGCCGAAGGTCCACCGCGTCCGTCACGGGATCACCTCGATGTCGAACAGCTTGGTGCGTGCCCCGAACGCGCCCAGATCGACGCGCGATACGCGCTCCCCCGTGCGGCGATCGAACGCAACGATCGAAGTCTCTGTCTCCTCGAAGGGACGATCGCACCAGCGATAGCGCGGCATGCGCTCGATGGCCGTGAGCCCGACGACTACGAGGTCGCGCGTCACGGCGAGGCCGCGACACCAACCGGAGGACCCGCTCCGCGCGAAGACGTCGAAGCGCTCGACCTCGCGCGCAGTCACGCGACCATGCTCGATCGCGTAGGCCACGACGATGCCGTTGGTGCAGGTGATCCAGAAGCGCTCGCCATCGACGACGCCGTCGTGAGGGTGCCCCGGCGTCTGCGGAATCACGTACGACCAGTCGGAGAGATCTTGCACCGCAAGGTCCTGAAAGCGCGTGACGAGCACACGCCCCTCGAGCACGGTGACATGGTTGGGGTGCACGAAGTCGCGCACCTTCCGCGCGTGGAACGGGTGCTTCTCCGACATGTTCGCGTAGTAGTCGCCGCCCACCGGCTCGTCGTCGAGCGCCTTGCTCTCGACGCTCCACCCCGGGCGCAGCGCCGCCTGCCATGACGCTCGAGACGGGTTCGATCCGTCGTAGCGCGCGGCGGAGACCCACGCGGGAGCGAAGTCCCAACCGCCGAGGTAGTGGCCTTCGAGGTCGAACGCATCGACCCGGTCTGCGCCCGTGTTGGCGACGAGCAGACGGCCATTGTCGAACGCAACGTGGTGAAGGTCGTTCATGCTCGGCTGGTGGAGCACGCCGCTGACCTCCCAGCGCGTGGTGTCTACCCGGCACACGCACGAATGCGCGCATACCGCGAGCGGGGAACGGCCCGGCTCGCCGAGCCACGCGAGCCCTGTGAAGCCCTTGCCCTTCACGCGCAGCGACGGCGGCGGCAGCCAGTTCAACACCTCGCGCGCCGACTCATGTTCGAGGTCCACCTCCACGATCCGACCGATGCCTTCGTCGGCGAAGTCGCCGAGTGTCGCGAGCACCTTCATCGCCCTCCTCCTCGCCAGCCGCTGCCCACGTCACCCGCCTCGGGGCGTTGCTGTTCGAGCGCTCGAAGCGCAGCCGCGATCGCTTCGTCGACGCTCGCTGCCGCGACGATGGGCTCATCGTGTCGGTGGTCGAGCGTGCGCCCCGCAAGCTCGTCAGACCAACCACCGCGGTCGGTGAGCGCAACGACGGGCCTGCCGAGCTGCCATGCGATGGCCACTTCGCTGAGGGTTCCCGCACCACCACCGACCGCGACCACCACGTCGGCCATCGCGACCACGATCACGTTGCGCGCGACCTGCATCCCTGTAGGGATCGCGACGTCGACCCACGGATTCGCGCTCCCGCGGTCGTAGCTCGGGAGCACGCCGACGATGGAGCCCTCGGTGTAACGCTCCGAGCTGCGCGCGCCCTCGCTCGCCGCTGCCATGACGCCACCGAGACCGCCCGTCACCACGCGAAAGCCGTGATCGATCGCCCGCCTTCCGAGCGTACGCGCGGTGTCGGCGACGGCCGCTGAGATGCTGCCGCCATTGCCGACGATGGCCATCACCTTCCTTCGTGTCGTCATCGAGCCTCCCGCGGCACGTCGCCGATGCGCGCGCGCATCTGTTCGACGGCGTCATGAGAACGCTGCCAGGCATCGAGCACCGCCATGAGGTCGGCGCGCTCGAGCAGGCGCTCGCGCAGCGCTGCGAGTCGCGACGAGATCGACGGGAGCGAACCCGATCCGACGGTTTGCTCCCACATCGTGCGCAGCGCGGCCCGCACACGATCGAGCGCCTCCACGATGGCCGCATCGTGGTTCCACCACGCACGGCTCGTCGCTCGAAGCGCATCGAGTCGTCGGAGCTGTTCGTCGGCCGCGGCGAGCGCGTCCGAGACGCTGCGGGCTCGCGCGTCGGCCACGGCGCGCAGGTGTTCCATGGGATCACGCCCCGCCGGCACGCCGTCCATCACGAGGCGCGCGAGGAGCACCCCGTGAAACTCCGATCGCAGACTGCGCCATCGCGACGACTCGGTGTGACGTTGATCGTCGGCCTCGGCGCGAACGTGCTGAAGCCCGATCGCGATGCGCGCAATGGTCGCCCCGCTGCGAGAGAGCAGGGTCGCGCCGATCATGTCCGAGCGGCGGCTGTCGAGGTCTCCGAGCGCCGCGAAGGGATAGGGGTGCGACAGACACGCGTCGAGATCGAAGAACACGGCGTTCCCGCCGCGAAGCGGCGACGAGGTCTCTGCGACGTCGGCGCTCGCATGCGCGAACAGCGGGCGTGTCGCGTGCGCTCCCGCGGGGATGTCCAAGCACGCGTGGAGGTACGCGAGCAGCTCCGCGCGAACATTGCCCGGCGACGACCGGGGCACCCACGGGCACGGCGTGGTGAGGTGCGCGCTGCCCGCGCGACTGTGGTCGTAGTAGTAATCCGGCATCGCAGTGAGCGCAGACATGTCGGGCGTACACCAGCGCGACTCGGGGTCGAGGTCGCCCACGCGCAGCAGGTTTTCGACGAGGTCGAAGGTCTGCACGCGCAAGATCGCTTCGGGGCGCACCTGGGCGTCGCCGGACACGGGGCCGACCGCGGCAGACACCTCGGGGTGCGCGGCCCGGATCTTCAACAGCGAAGAGAAGATGTGCTGCGACGGAAGCGACACCTCGACGCCGTCGCGGAGCGAGAGCGTCGAGAACGAGATGTCATCGTCGATCATCCACACGCACGCCGGGGCTCTCGACGACGAGGTGCACCTCGCCACGAGCTCGGTCTGGCGAACGCGGCTGCGAGCGATCGAGCGCCCGTAGCAACCGTCGTCATCGATCGCCACGCGCAACCCTTCGACGCGCGCCGCCTCTACGATGCGAAGGTTCTCGGCGCGGTGCTCGCGCTGCGCGCTGTTCTCGACGACGAGCACTTCGACGAACGTGGCCATCGGATCGCCGCACTGGGGATCATCGAGTTCGAGCGCTCGCACCAGGCTCTTCAAGAGGCGCCGCAGGCTCTCGGGGCGATCGGTCGACGTGACAGTGAGAAGCACCCAGGTTGTCTCTTCGGGAAACCACGGCGAGAAGGGCCCGTCGTACGCGTTCGCGAAGATGTCTCGGTGTCGAGCGAGACCCGCAAGGGCACGCGCGATCGGGCCTTCACCGAGACCGAAGGGCCCCGCGAGGAGACGCGCGCACGCCGCCGCGTCGAGCACTGGCCGCACCGTGAGCCCGAAGGCCGTATGCCGCTCGTAGCGTGAGTCGCGCAGCGTGAGCATTCCCCCAGGGGTGAACCGCACCGCACGGAGCCCCGTCATGAACGGGCCGAAGCCCACGCTGCCGTGATGCGACGCGATCACGTCGGCGAATTCGTCGTACCGGCGCGGCTCCCAACGGGCGACATACACCTGCTTGCACCCGCCCTCGGGCAGCGTGCGGCGCAGATGAAGTCCCTCCGTCGTTCGCTCCGTCGAGAAGTGCCACCCGAGCGCCGCGTGTGTCTCCGAACGGTCGAAGGCGAAAGGAGCCGGGTAGGGATGACCATTGCCGACGTCGCAGAGCCACCGCTCGCCATCGAGGGTGACACCGACGACGAGGTGGTCGTCGCGCTCCTTGACCGTCGCGGGCAACAGCACCGCCTCATAGCCGAGCGCGCGGAGCAGCGACGCGAACCCGGCCGCCTGCACATGGCACGGCCCTCCGCGCCCGCTCAGCGCGTTGCGTACGGCGTCATCAACGGCGACGGGAGCAGCGAGGCCGTCGAGCCCCGCGAGCAGGTCGAGGTTGTGAAACGGTGATGCGTACATCCACCGGCGAAACAGCTCTCCCAATGCCTCGACGCCATGGGCGCGCGAGGGCGAGTGGATGCGCGCGAGCGCGTCGGCGACCTCATCGTCGCGCAGCGTAGGGAGCCCGTCGTCGGGGAGCACACGACGTCGTTGCGAGGGTGCGTTCACGAGGCGCTCCTCGCGAGGCGATCGACCTCGCGAAACACCGTCTCGAGCTGGCGCGCGTGGAGCGCGAAGGTCCACATCGGAACAGACTCGTTCGGACGATGGATCGTCGACGCCGGGTCGTTAACGCCGAGCGCCAGGTACCTCGCCCCAACCGGAAGGTTGCGATTGAAGGGGCACCCCCCCGCGAAGAAATCCTTGTTGAGCCCCCTCACCTCGACGCGATGCGCGAGCCCCCAGGCGCTCGCATCGCGCGCCACCGCCCGGATCACGGCGTCGAGAGCCGCGTCGGGCGCATGGCTCGCTCCGTTCGGGCCGATCGTGCGCGCGATCATCCGCTGCGTTCCGTCGGGGTCGCAGTAGCCGTTCTCCTCGAGCCAGAGCGTCGCGTCGAGGTCGCGCATCACCGTGGGGAGCGCTTCGCGCGCGAGGGGAGAGCCACGCTCCTCTTCGCCCTGGAGCACCCACACGATCTCGGGGCTGCGGGCCATGCGTGACAGCGCGACGATACGCAGCGCGAGCGCGGCCTTGTTGTCGCCCACGGCACAGCCGTAGAGCCGCCCGTCGCGCTCGGTGAGGGTCCACGGGTCGCTCGTCCACGCTTCGTGCGGTGTCTCCGCGGCGTCGTAGTGGCCATACAGCACAACGCGACCGGCCATCTCGCGTGCGGGCCTTCGCGCAACGAGCATCGGAGCGTTGCCCTCACGCGTGATCCGCTGCACCGCAAAGCCCATTGCGGTGAGCCGCTCGGTGAGTACGTTCGCGCAGACACCGAGCGCCTCGTTCCCCTCGGTCGTGCGAAGCGCGACGAGCTCGGCGAGCAGCGCCAGCGCCTCTGCATCGGGCGCGAGCTGGTCGCGGAAGGGAACCCAGAGCGCGTTCCAGAGGGCGAGTTTTCCCGCGCTGTAGACGTTGCGGCCCCGATGGAGCTTGAGCGCCTTCATCGAGAGGAGCTCGTCGTCGAACATGCGATCGAGCGCCTCGCGCGAAGGAATCGACGCGGGCGAGACGCCCATGCGCTCGCACAGATCGAGGAGGCCCTGGTGACCCGCGGCCGAGGCGAGGAGCTCGCGGCAGCGCACGAGCGGGATGCGTCGTACGTCGCGCGGAAGCCCGAGCGCGGTGTTCGCGAGCGTCGTGAGCGCCACCTCGAGGTCGGCGGTCGCGGTGAACATGCTGATCGAGCGGTTCATCGCGACACCTCGTCGAGGTCTGCGCGGCGGATACGCGGGAAGCGAT
>CAISKJ010000114.1 GCA_903885885.1 uncultured delta proteobacterium | reverse complement strand
AGGTCCACGAGGCCGCGCTCGCCACCCTCGGCGGCACGCTCCCGACCTTGACCTCCGAGCAGGTCTTCGCCGGCGTGCGCTACGAGCCGCTCACGCAAGGCGTCGCGTTCGGGACGCTGCGGATCGTGCGCGGACCGCTCGAGCCCTCGAGCGCGCGCCCCGACGAGATCCTGGTGCTCGCGCATCTCCCCGACGAGATCCCCGTCGTGTCCGGCGTCGTCAGCGCCGAGCTGCAGGCCCCGCTCGGACACATCGCGATCCTCTGCGCGACCCGCGGCACCCCGAACATGGGGCTGCGCGACGCGATGACCGACCCCGCGATCGTCGCCCTCGAGGGCCAGCTCGTGCGGCTCACGGTGGGCACGCAGGAGTTCTCCATCGTGCCGGCGGAGCGCGCCGACGCCGAGGCCGCGTGGGCCGCGCGGAGGCCCGCGACGCCTTCGTCCCCGCGCCTCGACGCGCGCCACCGGACCCTCGAACGGGTCTGCGATCTGCGCCTTCAGGACGCCGCGTTCGCCGGCGCGAAGGCCGCGCAGCTCGGCGAGGTGTGCCGCCTCGGCGGCTCGATCCGCACGCCGGGAGGCTTCGTCGTGCCGATCGCGCATTACCTCGCGCACCTCGACACCGTGGGGTTGTGGTCCCGCTTCGAGGCGATGGGCGCGGACCCCGCGTTCGCCTCGGACGCCCGGGTCCGCGAGGCGGGCCTCGCGTCGCTGCGCGACGCCATCGAGACCGCTCCCGTCTCGCCCGTGCTGCTCCGCGAGCTGCGTCAGCGCATGGCCCGCACGGCCCCCGCCTCGCGATGGATCCTCCGCTCCAGCACGAACGCCGAGGACCTCGCGGGCTTCACGGGCGCGGGGCTCTACCGCTCCATCGTGGTGCCCGCGGGCGCGAGCGAGGCGCAGCTCGAGATCGCGCTGCGGCAGGTCTGGGCGAGCGTGTGGCTGTTCGGCGCCTTCGAGGAGCGCGCGTGGTACCGCATCGCGCCCACGAACGTCGGCATGGCGGTGCTCGCGCAGCCCTTCGTGGACGGGGCCTCGGCGAACGGCGTGGCGATCACCGCGAACCCTTTCTTCGAGGGCCGGCCCGGGCATTTCGTGAACGTCCAGGCCCTCGGCGGCAGCGTCACCGGCGCGGGGGGCGACGAGGTGCCCGAGCAGCACCTCATCTACACGTGGACCGAGACGGTCGAGAGCGAGCTGCTCGCCCGCAGCTCGCGCAGCCCCGAGGCGCTCCTGCTCGGGGAGGCGCAGCGGCTCGAGCTCGCAGAGCAGCTCTCCCGCATCCACGCGCATTTCATGGCGCGGTGGGCAGGCACCGGCGCGAACGCGTGCGACGTGGAGTTCCTGATCGCCGGACCCGAGCGGCACGTCGTGATCGTGCAAGCGCGTCCGTACACCGTGGTCTACGGTCGGGGCCAGACTTGGCAGTGAGGACCCGATGACCGAACGCAGAGCCTTCTCGATCGCGGTGTATCCCCGGCACGGCGACCGGGTCCTGTTGATCTTCCACCGGCGTCTCGCGACCTGGCTGCCGCCGGGGGGAGAGGTCGAAGCGGGCGAGACCCCGCTCGAGGCCGCGGCCCGCGAGCTGAACGAAGAGACGGGCCTCTCGGGCGTGTTCCCGCAGGTGTCGGAGATCGAGGGCACCCCCGCGGGGCTCATCGGCTACGAGGAGCACCTCGCCGGCAGCAAGGGGCGTCATCTGAACTTCGTGTTCGTCGCCGACGTGCCGACGACCGACGTGGTCGGCAACGGCGAATTCACCGACCATCGCTGGGTCACGCTGGAGGATGGGCCCTGGGACCTCGCCCCGCGCAACGTCCATCAGCTCGCGGTGCTCGCCCTCCGCGCCGGCCGCTGAGGGGCAGCGCCGGAGCGGACTTCGAGCCGCCGCTTCGGTGCCCGACCACCCGCGCGAGCACCTTCAGTTCGGCGCTTCGCCGCAGACCCCGGGGAACGCCACGAACGCCGCGTCCGCGTCGTTGCGCGCGACGCCCGGATCGTGGCCGAGCACGCGGAGGCGGCCCCCCTCGACGTAGGCCCGGGGGAAGCCGGTCGCAGGTCCGAGCCGCACCACGCCGGGCGCGACCTGCGCGCCCGCCTCGGAGACGCGCACCGCGTAGGTGCCGGACGTGCCACGCGTCGCGTCGCTCGCCCACCGTGCGTTGAGCTCCAGCCTCTCTCGCAGTACCGGGGCGTGTCGCCGGCGCTCTTCGCGACGACGGCCGCGCTGGCCGCGGTCTCGGCGGGCGTCGGCGCGGGCTTCGGCGTCCAGGCGCTCACCCTCCACGACGACGTGGACCGCTGCGCCGTGACCCCGATGTGCATGATCGACCCCGAGGCGGAAGGTGCCCGCATCCGTGATGCGGCCATCGTCGCCGACGTCCTCTTCGCGGGCGCCGGCGTGCTCGGCGTCACCGCGGTGGTGCTCGCGTTCGTGACCGACTGGGGCGGCGCGCCCGCGACCCCCGAGACCGGCCCCCGCGTGCAGGTCACGCCCGTGGTCGCTCCGGGCCTCGCGCTCGCTCAGCTGAGCGTCCGCTCCTGAGCCGGACCGGCGCCGCGCCGAACCGCGCGCGAAATACCATGAATTCATGGGCGAAGAGGGCACTCCGCGTAGCCGACACGCGGCGCCTCGGCGAGGATGCAGTGGAGCTCCTCGTCGCGGTGCGGCACGTCGAGGGCGCGGAGTTGCCGGACGGCGCGTCGCGCCGCGTCCGGTCCCCCGAGGGCCTCGATGCACTCGCGGCGCATCGGCGCCGAGGGCGCGACCTCCACCCCGAGCGCGCCCCGCCGGCGCTCGTCCTCGGTGAACGACCAGCACCCGACGCCGATCCACACCCGGCACGCCGCGCCCGCGCGTGGCGCGGCCATGGTGACGCGCGACGGGGACGGGATCGCGTAGGCGGGAAAGCGCGTCATCACGCGCTCGTCGTCGGCCATCCGCGGGGGCAGGAGCACGATCGTCGTGTCCGCGGGGGGCGCGTCCGCATGCGCGAGCGCGAAGGCCTGCGCGTGGACATCAGGCCGCGCGACGTCGACGAGCCCGGGCACGGCGCCGCGATGAGCGCGAGGGGGCCGAGCGCCGCGAGCGCGCCCGCCCGCGCGGGGCCGAGCCGCATGAGGTGCGCGGGGTCGGGCAGCCCGACGAGCAGGAGCGCGAGCACGAGCTGCCAGTCGAGCTGGTAGCGGATCGCGTCGGCCCGACACGCGTCCACGAGGAACGACGCGGGGCCGAGGAGGGCGAGCGCGGCCGCGACGCCCGCGAGGGTGCGCCATGCCCGCGCGCGGGCGAGCCCGAGCGCGCCGACGAGCGCGCACGGCAGCAAGAGCGCGGGCGCGAACGTCGGGTCGCCGATCGCGTTTCGTGATGCGAGCCAGCGGCCGAGCACGAGCCATGGAGAGAACGCGGGATCGCGAACGTCGGGGAGCACGGGGCGGAGCTCCTCGAGGTGGGCCCACGCGAACCCGCCCACGAGCACGACGCCGGCGAGGACCGTGATCGGGTGCGGCGCGTGCGCGCGTGCACCGAGCGCGAGGAGGACGATGGCCGCGCCCGCGAGCGGCAAGAGCATCGTCTGCACGTGGAGCTCGAGCCCGAGCGCCCACGCGCACGCCGCGAGCATGAACGCGCCCTCCCGCGTCGCGCGCCGCGGATCGACGCGGAACGCCCACGCCGCGAGCGCGGCGCCGAGCACGAAGAGCAGGCCCGCGAGCCCGCGCTGGCTCTCCGACGTGGAGAGCCGCAGGTGCGCCGGGTGGAGCGCGAGGGCGAGGCCTGCGGCGAAGGGTCCGACGACGCGCGCGGGGGTGAGCGCCCGCGCGAGCGCGAAGAGGCTCGGCGCGACGAGGGCGCCCGCGATCGAAGCCGCGAGAAAGGGGGCCTCCGGGGCCCGGCCCAGGAGGGTCGAGGCCCACCCGATGAAGTGTAGATACCCACCGCCATAGAGTCGCGCCTCGTGGTCGTCGATGCGACCGAGCAGGCCCCCGAGCTCGGTGATGCCGTGATCGTTCTCGTGGAGCGGGGCCCACGGCGGCACGAGGACGCGCAGCCCCAAGGCGAGGGCGCCGAGGCCGAGCGCGATCGCGGCGTCGCGACGGGAGGGCCGCACCCCCTCGCGCCACGCGAGGCCCGCGAGCACGACGAGACCGAGCGAGAGGGCGAGCCAGAGCGCGCGCCGCGCGCGCGTGAGTCCCGACGCGAGCCCCGAGGGGATCGAGCGGGCCCTGAGCACGGGCGCGCCGTCGGCGGCGACCCATCGGCCGAAGAAGCCACCGCGATCGCGCGCTGCGACCCGCGCCGCGAGGGCCTCGGCGGCGCGAACGACGGCGGGGTCCTCGGCGCCCTCGACGAGACGGCACGTGAAGCTCGCGCTCTCGCCGCACGGCGCACCCTCGGTGGCCGTGCCCCGCGGGTGCATCCGCACGAGACCGCGATGGCCTGGGCCCTCGAGCGTCACGTCGATCGACGCTCCGCCGATCTGCGCCCCGCCGACGCGCAGCCCCTCGGCGAGCGCCGCGGGCCCATCCCCCGGGAACACGAGCGCGGCGACCTCGGCCTCGCGCCCTGGGCCGATCACGAACGCCTGCGCGCGCGCCGTCGAGCGTGCGCTCGAGGCGTACACGACGAGCGCGCCGAGCGCGAAGGCGTCGAGGCCGCGCGCGCGTCCGGGACCCACCGCGCCACGGCTACCACGCGGGCGGGTCGAGGCGCCAGGGGGGCTCGATGCGCATGCGAAGCGAGGCCTCGTCCGTGGGTCCTCGTGCGATGCGCCGGGCCCCCCGCACCCTCGCGTGGCCCGCCCGAGGCGGTGGCGAGGCGCTTGTCTTCCGCGACGTCGGGTCCCACCCTCGGCCCGTGCACGCCCTGCTCCACGGGCCGCTGACGTTCGCGCTCGCCCTCGCGTTCGCCTCGCCCTCGCCGACACAGGCCCAGACCCTGGGCGGGGCCTCCGCCGATCCCCTCCTCGTCCCCGTCTGCGCTGGCGTGTTCGCGGTGCTGCTCGCCGTCGGGCTCGGCGTCCTCTCCGCGTACCGCCAGGTGCGGCAATGCCGCGCGCTGCCTGCGCAGGTCGGCGAGAAGCTGGGGCTGCTCGCTGCGGCGAGCGCGGCGCCCCCCACGTGGTGGGTCGGCGAGCTCGACGGCCGCACGATCGGCGTGACCGCGGTGGGCGCGAGCGACAGCTCCCGCGGTCGGCACAGGACGCGAATCCTGCTCCGGCTCGGCGCGGCCATCCGGGTCTCGCCCGAGCCCTCATGGCACTTTCGATCGCGGTTCACCCACCCGCGCCCGGACGATCCCGCCGCGGTGTTCGCCAAACTGCCCGACGTTCCCGAGGGCGTCCGGGTGGCCAGCCTCGCCTTCCTCGACCGCTGGTCGGGGCTCTACGTGGGGCCCGCCACCCGGCTCCAGCGGGACCCCCCCGCGGCCTTCGCGTTCGTCGCCGTCCACGACACCCCCGAGACCGACCTCTCGACCGACGAGCTGTACGCCCGGCTCCACGCCCTCATCGCGGTGGCCGAATCCGTCGAGCGGCGCACGCGGTGAGCGCCCCGGAGGCGGAGCGCGCGTGCCGTCCCGCGCGCCTCGGCGACGTGTTCATCACGCCGACCTCGACGAGCTCCTCGAGCCACGCGCGGCCATCCCGGATCGACCGACGCGCGCGGGCGGCGGGCGCGCACGTCAGACGCCGGCCTTGGCGAGGATGACGATCGACACGCCACGCGCGGCCCTCTTCGTGCTCGCGTTGCGGTAGCTGTGCGGGACGTTGCCGGGAAAGGCGAGGACCTCGCCGGCCTCGAGGCGATGCTCGTCGCCCGCGACGACGAGCACGACCTCGCCGTCGAGCATCGTGAAGTACTCGCGCGTGCCCGGCAGGTGGGGTGTCCCGCCCATCACCGCGCCGGGCGCGAAGTCCATCGTCGCGAGCAGCTCCTCGGGCACCGGCTCGGGCACGAGCGGCGTCATCGTCACGCCGCGGCCGCGCTTCTGCGACGCGAGCTCGCTGGGCTTCCACCGGCGAACCTTCGCGCGTGGTGAGCCGAGCAGCTCGTCGATCGGCGCGCCCAGCGCCCGGCTGACCTTCACGAGCACCGCGAGCGACGGGTTGCCGCCGCCCGACTCGAGATTCGCGATCGTGGAGCGCGGGACCGCCGCCGCGCGCGCGAGCTCGAGCTGGGTGAGCCCGCGCGCGTGTCGCAGGCCGAGCAGGTTCCTCGCGAGGTGCGCCGCGACGCGCGCCGGCTCGTCGATGTCGGACATCGACGCGACCTTCTGCCAATCCGTTGGACATCGCAAGCGCGGAGGCCGCGGAGGGTGGCCACGATTCACCCATCTCGAAGGGAGATTCCATCATGAAGATCACCGAAGTCGACAGAACGGACAATTCGGAGGCTCACCCGCTCGCCGGCGCGCGGGCGGTCGTCACCGGAGGCACCTCGGGCCTCGGGCTCGCGCTCGTGCGCGCGCTTCGGAGCGCCGGTGCGGAGGTGGCCTTCGTCGCGCGCACGCCCGCCCGGGTCGCGGAGGTCGCGCGGGAGACCGGAGCCACCGGGATCGTGGCCGACGTCGCGAACAAGCGAGACGTCCACCGCATCGCGCTCGAGGTCGGAGCGAGCGTCGGCCGGGACGGCGCCCTCGACCTCCTCGTGAACAACGCCTCGAGCCTCGGCCCCGTACCGCTCCGCCCTCTGGGCGACACGGACTGCGAGGACCTCGAGGCGGCGCTCGCCGCGAACCTGCTCGGTCCCTTCCGCCTCACCAAGACCCTGCTCGGCCCGCTCGCCGCCGGAGGCCGCTCGGGACGGCCGAGCGTGGTGCTGAACGTCTCGAGCGACGCGGCGCGCGGCGCCTACCCCGGGTGGGGCGCCTACGGAGCGAGCAAGGCCGGGCTCGCGCACCTCTCGGCCATCTGGGACGCGGAGCTCGCGGCCGAGGGCGTGCGCGTGCTCTCGATCGACCCGGGGGACATGGACACGCCGCTCCACGAGCGCGCGCTCCCGGGCTCGGACCGCGCGAGCCTGCCGCGCCCGGGCGAAGCGGCGCGCGCGCTTCTCGCGGCGGTGGCCACGGTGCGCGGGCAGGTGCGGTCGTGAGGCCGAGGACCGGCACGCTCGTCGCCGCGGGCACGCCCGCGCAGCGGCCCGCCGGGGCTCGCCTCCTCACGCTGGATCGCCAGGGCACGATCACGGTCCTGCCACGGCGCGACTGGACCGGGCTGGTCTGGAAGGGGGACCTCGTCGTCGCGAACGACGCCGCGACGCTGCCCGCGAGCCTCCGGGCCACGCACCGCCCGAGCGGACGCGCCGTCGAGATCCGGCTCGCAGCCCGCCGAACGCTACGACCCGACGACCTCGTCTTCGACGCGGTGCTCTTGGGCGAAGGCGACCACCGAACGCGCACCGAGGATCGCGCGGCGCCGCCGGCGATGGCGGCCGGCGACGCCCTCGCCATCCCGGGCACGAGGCTCTCGGCCTCGGTCATCGAGGTCCTCGATCACCCGCGCTTCGTGCGGCTCGCATTCGACGGATCGCCGCCGGAGTTCTGGTCGGCGCTCGGCCGCGCCGGCCGCCCCGTGCAGTACGCGCACGTGCCCGAGCCGCTCGCGCTCTGGGACGTGTGGACCGTGATCGCCGGTCCCCCCGTCGCCTTCGAGCCGCCCTCCGCGGGCTTTCTCCTCGACTGGGCCAGCGTCGCCGCGATCCGGAGCCGCGGCGCAGACTTCGCGACCCTCACGCACGCGGCGGGCCTCTCCTCGACGGGCGATCCAGTCCTCGACGCCCGCCTCCCGCTCCCGGAGCCCTATCGAATCCCCGAGCGAACGGCCGCACTCGTCCGCGAGACGCGCGCACGTGGCGGGCGGATCATCGCGATCGGAACGACGGTCGTGCGCGCGCTCGAGCACGCCGCGGCGCATGGCCTGCTCGAGGACCGGAGCCCGCTCGGCGCATCGGGCACGTTCGCGTCGACCGCCGATCAGCGGCTCGGATCAGGCACACAGCGCGCGGTGGTCGACGTGCTCGTGAGCGGCACCCACGCGCCGGGCACGAGCCACCACGAGCTCCTCCGCGCCTTCGTGCCGGACCCGCTCCTCGATCGCGTCGATCGAGCGCTCGCGGGGGCGCGCTTTCGCACGCACGAGTTCGGCGACTCGGTGTGGATCGAATCGCGCCTGCCCTCACCGTGGAACGCGCGACCGCGCGGCCCTCGATGAGGCCATGAACACGAATCGATCTTCGGGGCTCCACAGGTGCTCGGGGCCCGAGCGGTATCCTCGCAGCCAGAGGACGCCGTGGATGCGGCGGAGGTAGAAGCCCTTGGGGACCTCGT
>CAISKJ010000113.1 GCA_903885885.1 uncultured delta proteobacterium | reverse complement strand
CGTCGCCGATGCCGCCGAAGAGCATCGCGCCCGCGCCGGTCTCCGTGACGCTCGCGAGCACGCGCGAACGGAGCGGCGGTGCCGCGATGCGAGTCCAGGTTGTGCCGCACGACATGGTCGCGAGCGTAGCGCCTTCGGCTCCCGTTCGGTCCTTTGTCGACGGCTCGCACGAGGCCAGCAGCGCGCATGCGAGCGCGCACATCGAATACCTTTGTGTCATGGGATCTCCTCGGGGCGCCGTCATCGCCGACGTGACGGCAAGGGTTGCCCCGCGCGGAGAGTTTTCGAGGCGCTTGCGCGGCGCGCATCGGCCGTGCGATGCGAACGCAATGACGCACGCAAACTCCCTCACCGCCGTGCAGACCGACGCGGCGCCGAAGGCCATTGGCCCCTATTCGCAGGCCGTGGTCGCCAACGGATTCGTCTTCTGCTCCGGGCAGATCGCGCTCGACCCCGCGACCGGACAGATCGTCGAGGGTGACGTACGCGCCCAGACCGTGCGCGTGATGGAGAACCTCCGCGCGGTGCTCGCCGCCGCGGGGTCGGGCTTCGACCGCGTGGTGAAGTCCACCATCTTTCTCAAAGACCTCGGCGACTTCGCGGTCGTGAACGAGGTGTACGGCGGCTACTTCACGGGCGCGGCGCCCGCGCGGGCGACCGTCGAGGTGTCGCGACTGCCGCGCGACGTGCGGGTCGAGATCGACATGGTGGCGGTGCTCGCGTGACGGCCCTCGCGCGCGTGTCGGTCGAGGGCGAGCCCTCGTACCTGAGCTCGTCGGGCACGGGCGGCCTCACGGTCTTCTGCCACGTGACGCTCCTGCGCTCGGGCGCGCTCGACGTCGTGACCGCCGTCACCTCGCGCGACGAGCTCGCGCAGGTGGGACGGGAAGAGACCTCGCGCTCCAAGCTCCGCGCGGAGTTCGAGGTGTACACGAAGCAGTTCGGCCTGCGCATGGCGCCCGCGCCGACGGCGTATGTCGCCTGGCGCATCGCCCGCACCGCCGAGGCACACGCCGCCGCGGGGCGCCCGCCGCTCGCCGAGGGGCCCGCGCGCACGCTCGCGGCGTTGACGTATCCTGACCATGCTCCAGCACACCCGGCGTACGCCATCGCGACGCCCGACGACGCGCCGCGCAGGGTCGCTCACTCGCTGGAGCTCCTTGCCGAACCCGAGCTCCACGCGTGGCTCCCGCCCCCCGCCGGGGTCGAGCGGGTGATGAAGCGCGCGGGCGCCCTCATCGAGCCTGCGGGGGCCGATCGCGAGGCCGCGGTGCTCGCGGCGCTTCACGCCGCCATCGATGAGTTCTACACGCTCGACGAGCGCGCGGCGCTCGCGATGCAGCTCCGCGATGCGGCGCTGATGTTCGCCTCGTCGCGCAGGCCCGAGCGCGCGCTCGACGCGGTGTCCGTCGCCGACGCGGTCGACGCTGCGGGCGAGGGGGGCGCGACGATGCACGCGGTCCCGCTGGTGTTCGGGCTGTTCTACAAGTTCGCACGCGCGGCGCGGCGTCAGGCCACCTGAGCGCCTAACGCACGAAGAAGCGCAGCGCTCCGGCGACGGTGTACACGTCGGGGCGGGTCACGCGCGGCGCGAGGAGGATGAGGCGGTCGAACTCGAGCGAGATCGACACGTCGACCGCGGGCGCGCCGCGCGTCGTTGACAGCGTGTACGTGCCCGCGAGCGCTGCAGGCAGACGCACGTCGTCACCGAGGTCGTCGAACACCAAGCCCAACGACGCCGCGACCGAGAACTGCGGTGCGATCTGGAGCAGGAGGCGCGGGCGCACCCGGAAGGTGCTGTACACCCGCGCGGCGAGTCCGATGCGCGCGCCGACGTCGAGGTCGATGCGCCCGCGGCTGAAGCTGTACTGAAGGGGCACCGCTGCCTCGATGCCGTAGACGTTGTCGATGCCGCTGTGGAAGGTCGCGCGGAGGCCGAAGCCGGCCTGCACGACTGCGCGCACGAGGCGCCAGCGGATGCCGACGGCGGCCTCACTTGCGAATCCTCCCGGCGTGTCGATGCCGAAGCTCACCTGCGGCGACAGCACGATGGGGAGCACGGTGGCCGAGAGCTCGACGTCGTCGGTGGGGGCCCACGCGCCGCCGAGTGCGAGCGCCGCCGTGAGCGTTGCGTCGGCGACCGTCTCGTGATGGAGCGAGAGCGCGCCGTCGAGGGCCACCGTGCCCGCCGGGAGCGTGAGCGGACGCATGCGGAGCGAGAGCGGGAGGCGCTCTGCGCCGCGAGGCTGGGCCGACGAGGCGCGCGGCGCGGCGAGCGCGGCGATCAGCGCGATGCAGGACGACGCGCGACGCATGCGAGGGGGAGCGCGCCGACGTGCGCGGGGTTTGCCGCCGTGGCAAAGGCGAGCCAGGCATCGGCGCCGCAGCGCACGAGGCGGGCGATGGGGAGCTCGGCGAGCGAGAGGGGCTCGGGCGTGGGCGCGTCGATGCCAACCCGGGTGTAGAGCGAACAGCTGGCCGTCTCGCACGCGACGGCAATGGGCTGACCGCCGCCGTTGAGCGCGAGATCGACGCCGCGACCGTGCTCGGTGAGGACCTGCGGCGAGGCGTCGCCCGTCGACGGGAAGGCCACGAGCGAGACGACGCCTTCGGCGACGCAGCGCGGACCAACGCAGGCCCCGGCGTCGGGGGCGCGGCCCGCGGTGAGCACGTAGTACCGCGGCGCGTTCGGCGGCGCGACGCCGTAGGGCGTGGCGTCGACGGCGTCGGCCTCGACGACGAAGCTCGCCGTGCGCTGCAGCGAGACCTCGGGGACCTCGCGCAGTGGCGACGACGCGCCGCCGTCGTCGGAGGCGCTCACCGCGAGCACGGGGATCACCGACACCGAGGCCGTGATGCTGGTGAAGGTGTGCTGACGATCGCGCGTCGTGCGAACGAGGAGTTGCGCGGGGCTCGAGGGGATCACCGCGACGACGCTCCCCGCCGAGAGTCGGTACACCGTGAGGGGCGCCTCGCCCGCGGCGCCCCACGTGAGGCGCACGGCGACGGTCTGCGGCCCCTGCGGCGTGTCGAGGGTGCTCGCGACCCACGCCGTGGTCTCGGTCACGTCGAGCAGGTAGGCGCCGTGGAAGGCCCCGCCCGTCCACGGCGCTGCGCTGAGCGGCATCTCGGCCGGCGCGGCACCGAGGCGCGTGATTGCGAAGGGCGCGCCCGTGGTGGGGCGCCACGCGATCCAGTTGCCCGTCGCGGTGGTGAGCATCGAGCCCGGCTCGCCCATGCGATCGGTCCACGCGCGCGTGGCGCCGGCGAAGGCTCCTCCGCGGCGCGCCGGGCGCTCGACGCTCGTGAGCGCCGCGCCGCTCGCCGTGACGAGGCGCAGGCTCGACGCGTCGGTGGTGCACACGCCGTCGAGGAACGCTGCGGCCCCCGCGACCTCAACCGTGGCGGGCGTGTCGATGGGCTCGTTGCCGCACGCG
>CAISKJ010000112.1 GCA_903885885.1 uncultured delta proteobacterium | reverse complement strand
GTTCGAGTGCTCGGGGGCCACCGAGAGCTGGCCGCCGGTGTGGTGCAGCGCGAGCTCGTTCACGAACTCGGGTGAGCGCTCGGCGAGGTCGTAGCGAACGCCCGACGCGATCACCACCTTCTTCACGCCCTCCTCGCGCCGCACGCGCTTCATGAGCTGAATGAGGGGACCGTGGTCGGTCACGAGGTTCTCGCAGATGCCCGGGTGAACGCACGAGAGGCGCCGGCACGCGTTCTCGATGCGCTCGTCCTTGCAGGTCATCTGGTACATGTTGGCCGTCGGGCCGCCGAGGTCGGAGACCACGCCCGCGAAGCCGTCCATGCGTCGCAGCGCGCGCACCTCTTTGAGAATGCTCTCGGGCGAGCGCGACGAGATGCGCCGCCCCTCGTGCTCGGTGATCGAGCAGAAGGTGCAGCCGCCGAAGCACCCGCGCATCGTCACGATGGAGTGCTTCACCGTCTCGTAGGCGGGGATGGGCGCGTCGTAGCTCCAGTGGGGCACGCGCGTGAAGGGCAGGTCGTAGAGGGCGTCCATCTCGCTCGTCTCGAGCGGAATGGCGGGCGGGTTGAAGTACACCGCCTCGTGCCCGTGGGGCTGCACGAGGGGCCGCCCGTTGCCCGGGTTGGTCTCGTACTGAAACGCGCGCGACATCTCGGCGAAGGCCTCTTTCGAAGCGCAGACCTCCTCGTAGCTGGGCAAGAAGAGGGTGTCGCCGTCGTTCACGTGGCGGCTCCGCGGGAGCGACTCCCACTCGCCCTTGCGCATCGCCCAGGCGGTGCCGCGCACGTCGTGGATGTCCTTCACGGCCTGGCCGTCGCGGAGGCGACTGGCCACCTCCCATACAGGACGTTCGCCCATGCCGAAGATGAGAAGATCGCACTTGGAGTCGAGCACCACGGAGCGCCGCACCGAGTCGCTCCAGTAGTCGTAGTGGGCGATGCGCCGCAGCGACGCCTCGATGCCCCCGAGCACGATGGGGACGCCCGGAAACGCCTGCCGCGCGAGGTTCGAATACACCGTGGCCGCGCGGTTGGGGCGCATGCCCGTGCGGCCGCCGGGCGAGTACTGATCCTCGGCGCGCACCTTCTTCTGCGCGGTGAGCTTGTTGAGCATCGAGTCGAGGTTGCCCGCGGTGATGCCCACCATGATCCGCGGCACGCCCATGCGGAGCACGTCGTCGGTGGTGCGCCAGTCGGGCTGCGCGATCATGCCGACGCGAAACCCGCGGGCCTCGAGGAAGCGCCCGATGAGCGCGCCTCCGAACGCCGGGTGGTCGACGTAGGCGTCGCCGTTGATGATCAGAATGTCGAGCGCGTCCCACCCGCGCGCGTCCATCTCTTCGCGGGTCGTGGGGAGGAACGTGCGGAGGTCGCGCGGGGTTGCGTGGGCGTTGCGTCGCAGGGGGACGAGCATAGGGGCCGCGGACTGTATGCGAACGGCGCCAAAGCGCCACCGCGCGCGCAGCGTGTCAGCGCGTGACGTCGGTGACGAAGAGCGCGTGGAGGGCGGCGAGGCGCTCGACGGTGGCGCCCCGGTCGTCGGGCGGCGCGGCCGCGGTGTCGTCGAGCGCGCGCGCCACGGCGGCGGTGAACACCGCGCGATCGGCTTCGTTCAAGGCGAACTCGTCGACGGGGAGCTCGTTGCCCCGCGCGGCCAGCGCGCTCCAGCGGGCCACCACGGGCCCGAGGCCCACGATGGTTTCACGTGCCGCGATGAGGCTCTGTGTCACCCGCGCGAAGGTGGCCTGGTCGGCCTTCCAGGTGAACCCATCGGCCCAGCGTACGGTGTACTCCATCCCTTCACGGTACGTCATCGCGGCGTCGGTGTGCCCCTACCACAGGGCGAAGGCCGTTGTGGCGACGGGGCGCCCACTGTGAGTACCGTTGCGCCCGTGAGCGACGAGCGCTTCGGTCGGTATCGCCTCGTGCGCCGCATCGGCGCGGGCGGCATGGCCGAGGTGTTTCGCGCCGAGCTCGTCGGGGCCGAAGGGGTCACCCGCGAGCTCGTGGTGAAGAAGGTTCACCCGACGCTCTCGCTCGACCCCGACGCCGTGGCGATGTTCGTCGAGGAGGCGCGCGTCGGCTCCTCGATCGAGTCGCCGAACGTCGCCGAGGTCCACGACTTCGTCCACGACGGTGGCAACTACTTCATGGTGATCGAGTGGATCGACGGCGTCGATCTCGGCACCTGGATCAAGTGGCACGCGGCGCGCGGCGAGCAGACCCGCTGGGAGCTGGTCGGCGCGATCGGCCTCGGGGTGCTGCGGGGCCTGGCGGCGGCGCACGAGCGGGTCGGGCCCGACGGGCGGGCGATCCCGATCGTCCACCGCGACGTGTCACCGCACAACATCCTGTTGACCACGCGCGGGATGGTCAAGCTGATCGACTTCGGCCTGT
>CAISKJ010000111.1 GCA_903885885.1 uncultured delta proteobacterium | reverse complement strand
CGCGCTCGCGGCCCGCACAGCCCTGCCCTCGCTCCCGCGGGGGCGGGGCGCGCGGATGCGGGGGTGGGGGCTCGCGCGCGAAGTGACGCGTAACCCCGTGAGGATCGAACCCGCGGGCAACCGACCCGGGGTCGTGCGATGAGCGACGCGATCGTCGAGGTGCAGGGCCTCGTCAAGACCTTCTCGATGGGCTTCGTGCGCCCGGCGCCGCGGCTGCCGGGGGAGCCTCCCACGTGGCTCGAGCGCACCGCCGCGAAGCTGCCCTACGGCGACAAGCTGCACCGCGTGGTCGAGGCCGTGAAGGGCATCAGCTTCGAGGTGCGCCGCGGCGAGATCTTCGGCTTTCTGGGCCCCAACGGCGCGGGCAAGACCACCACCATCAAGACGCTGTTGGGGCTTATTTTTCCGACCCGCGGCGAGGTGAAGCTCTTCGGCACGCCGGTGACCGACCCCGAGGCGCGGCGCCGCGTGGGATACCTCCCCGAGAACCCGTACCTCGCCCAGCACCTCACGGCGCTCGAGATCATGGACCTCTTCGGGCGCCTCGCGGGCATCCCCGCCGCGCGCCGCGAGGCGCAGTCGCGCGAGCTCCTCCAGCGGTTGGGCTTGGGCTCGGTGATGGACCGCCCCGTGCGCGGCTTCTCGAAGGGAATGCTCCAGCGCGCGGGGCTCGCGCAGGCGCTCCTCGGCGACCCCGAGCTGCTCATTCTCGACGAGCCCATGACGGGCCTCGACCCCATCGGCCGCAAGGAGGTGCGCGACCTCATTCTCGAGGAGCGCGCCCGCGGCCGCACGGTGATGTTCTCGTCGCACATTCTCTCCGACGTAGAGATGCTGTGCGACCGCGTGGCCATCGTGAACCGCGGCGAGCTCGCCGCCTACGGCGCGCTCAAAGACCTTCTGCGCAAGGAGATTCGCGCGGTCGAGGTGCAGCTCGACCAGGTGTCCGAGGCGCTGCGCGCGCAGCTCGTGGCCATGCCCTCGGCGAAGGTGGGCGCCCTCCACGAGCACGTGCTGGTGTCGGTTGAAGGCGAAGACGAGGCCCACGCCGTGCTGCGCGCGGCCCTCGACGGCGGCGGTCGCGTGGTGTCGGTGACGCCGCGCCGCGAGACGCTCGAAGACCTCTTTCTGCGCAAGGCCATCGGCGCCACCGCGCGGGAGCGCTAGCGATGAAGCACCCGCGCTCCCTGGTGCTTGTGCGTCACGCCGAGAGCGAGCGCAACGTGGCCAAGAAGACCAACGGGTTCTTCACCGACGACGAGTCGCGGGGCGCGCTGCGCGCGACGGCCGACCATCACGTGCCGCTCACCGAGCTCGGCGTGCGCCAGGCCGAGGCCGCGGGGCGCGCGCTGCGCGAGCGCTACGCGCGCTTCGACGCGGTGTACCACTCGGGCTATCGGCGCACCGTGCAGACCACCGAAGGGGTGCTCTCGGCGTGGAGCGAGGCCGAGCGCGCCGCGATGCCCGTGGCCCACGACCTCTTCGTGCGCGAGCGCGACGCGGGCTACGGCTGGGACATGACCACCGTGGAGGCCCAGGTGGCCTTTCCGTGGCTGCAGGAGTACTGGCGCACCATGGGGCCCTTCTTCGCGCGTCCGCCGGGCGGCGAGAGCGTGGCCGAGGTGTGCGCGCGCGTGCAGACCTTTCTCGCGCGCATCGGGGTCGAGCACGCGGGCGAGGCCGTGCTCGTGGTGACGCACGGCATCACGCTGCGCGCGTTTCGGTACCTCCTCGAGGGGTGGACCTACGACGAGATGGAGCTCAACCTCCGCCACCACGCGCCGCGCAACGCGTCGGTCACGGTGTACGAGTCGTCGGGCGAGCGGCTGCGGCTCTCGTCCGTCGACGTGGTGTTCGAGCCCGTAGCGCCTTGAACAGACGGTGCCGCGCGCCTACCGTCGCGCCCCGATGCCGCCCGAACTGATCGCGCTCTCGTTCTCGCGGCTCGCCCTCACGGTGTTCGCCTTCTTCGCAGGCATGACGGTGGTCTCCGTCGCGATGGGCTTCGCCGTCGAGCGCGCCCTCGCAGGCAGCCGCAAGATCTTCGACCTCCCGCTCTTCGAGGGGCAGTACCGCTTCGAGCTCCTGGGCAACGCGGTGTTCGTCGTGATCGCCACGGTCACGGTCACCCTCGCGCTGCGCGCCGGCGTGGTGCGCTTCGGCCCGTCGAGCACGCTGCGGGGCGCGCTCACCTTCTACGCGATGCTGCTGGGCTTTCAGGTGTATTACTGGTTTCTCCATCGGGCCATGCACCACCGGGCCATCGTGCGTGTGCACCGTTGGCACCACCGCTCGCAGGTGACTACTCCCCTCACGGGCCAGTCGATGAGCGCCTTCGAGGCCCTCGGTTGGATGGGCGGCTACGTGGGCCTCCCGTGGCTCTTCTCCCTCGTGACGCCGCTCTCGTTCTGGGGCCTCGTGGCGTACCTGGCCTTCAACGTCTTCGGCAACATGGTGGGCCACTCGAACGTCGAGCCCACCGCGCGCGTGGCCTCGTCGCGCGGCGCGACGCTCTTCGCCAACGTGTTTCTCTTCCACTCGCTGCATCATGCGCGGTGGAACGGGCACTACAGCTTTCAAGCCGCCCTCATGGACCGCATCATGGGCACCGAGTGGGACGACTGGCACAGCCTCTACGAGAAGGTGGCCTCGGGCCATCCGCTCACCAGCCTGAAGGAGCGCGGCGCGCCGTGATGGACCTCTCTCGCATGTTGGCCCGCTGCGAGGCCGAGCAGTGGAGCGTCGACGACCTCGACTGGTCGCAGCCGCCGCGCCCGATGACGCCCGCCGACGAGGAGCTCGTCGTGCAGCTCTTCACCAACATGGCCGGCATCGAGCTGCTGGCCGCGGCGATGTTTCGCGAGCAGGCGCGGCGCGCCCAGGACCCTACGCTGCGCGCCATCTTCGAGAGCTTCGTCGTCGACGAGCAGCGCCACGCGGCCACGGCGCGGCGCCTCGCGCGCCACTACGACGTGCGCAAGCTCCGCACGTACGGGCCCTCGCGCGACCTCGCGGCCTTCGCGCCGGCCTTCGGCGACGCCGTGCGCTACCTGCCCGACGACGTGGCCAACTCGTACATCACGGGCGGCGAGCTCATTCTCGACATCGCGCTCTTGCGCTCCATCGACGACCACGTGCGCGACCCCATGAGCCACGCGGCGATGGCGCGCATCAACCGCGACGAGTCGCGGCACATCGCCATCGACTATCACATGATCGACTACTACGCGTCGGACGCCTACCGCGACACGCTGCGCGCGCGGCCGCCGCGGCCTGCGCGGGAGCGCCTCGCGGGCGCGCTCGCCTTCGCGAAGCTGCTGCGCCACGCGCAGCCCTTCTTTCGGCAGGTGTTCTTCGCGCCCATGGAGGTGGTCGACCCCTCGGGGCGCCGCATGACCGAGGCCTTTCGGCACATGCAGCGCCTCGGCGAGAAGCCCGCCGCGCGGCGCACGGGCTTCGGGCGCTTTCTGCAGGCGATGAGCGACGTGTTCAACCACCCGGTGCTGGGCCCCGTGGTGGGCCCGCTCGCGGCCAAGGCCACCGGCGTCGAGGCGCGCTACATGAAGATTCTCAACAGCCCGGAGGAGCTCGCGGCGGCCCGCGCCCGGTCGTACAGCGAGCTCGCCGACGAGGCCCTCGGCGCCAAGACGGCGCCCTGACCCGCGCTACGGCGCGCGGCGCTGGCAGGGGCCGTCGAAGCTGCGGTTGGTGCCCGTCTGCACGCAGGCTCCGCTCGTGGCGCCCGTCGTGACGAGCGGGGCCACGTCGCACGCGTTGCCCGCGTCGCGCATGGTGACGTCGGCCACGCGCCAGAACGACGACGCGCGGTCGAAGCCGCCGAGGCCGCTCGCGAAGCCCGTGATGGGCGCCGAGCCGTAGAGGGTGCCGCCCACCATGGCGCCGCCGAAGGTCGCGCGCAGCGCGCCGCCGCAGTAGATGTTGACCATCGGCTGCACCGGGAGCGCGCCGCGCCAGTAGTACGCCGCCACGCGGAAGCGGTCGCCGTCGCGCGGGTTGTCGACGTTGATGTTCTCGGGGTCGGTGTCGCTGTGCGCGGCGTCGTTGAGGCCGTTGTTGTCGAGGTCGAGGCGCGGGTTCTTGCACGCGCCCCCATCGGGCGTGCGGCAGGCGCCGCCGGGCGTGGGCGCGTAGCCCCAGTCGGGCCGCGACGCGCGGAAGATCGGGGGGATGTCGGCGTCGCGGTTGAAGCAGTTGTACGGGCCGCAGGTGTGGTCGGGCTCGAAGCCCGGGGGGAAGCCCCAGGTGCCCGTCGCGCGCGGGCCCTGCATCCAGAGGTCGATGTCGGCGCCGACGGTGCTGTCGGTCGCGCGGGGGTTGCCCGTGCGGTCCCAGCAGAGCTCGACGCGCAGGCCCGGCGCGCGCACCGAGACCACGAAGGTGCACTCGAAGGTGCTCCCGTCGGCGGCGGTGACGGTGAGGGTGACGGTGTAGTCGCCCGACAGCGTCGGGGTGAAGCGCAGCGTGTCGCTGGTGCTCTCGCGCGGGTCGGCGCCGGCGCCCTCGAGGCGGTACGACACCCGCGAGCGCGTCGCGTAGGTGAGCTGGTCGCAGGGGCCGCCCACCACGCGCCAGCGCCACGCGCGCGCCGCGCCCGGAAAGAACGTGGCGCCCGCGAGCGAGTACGCCGTGAAGGGCCGCCCCGTGGGCACGCGCGGGTCGCCCGCCGAGGGGCACGTGCCGGGAGGACGACAGCACAAGCCGTTGTCAGGACAGCCGTCACAGTCGTTGTCGGCGCCGTCGCAGGTCTCGCCGGCGGGCGAGATGGCGCCGGCGCAGGCGCTCCAGGTGCCGAACTCGCCGGTGCCCACGCAGGTCTGGTTGCCGTCGCTGCAGGTGCCCACGCCGCGGCGCCCCGGCGGCGCGAGCGAGCAGCGCTGCACGGCGCCGGGGATGCACGGGCAGGTCTCGTCGACGCGGCCGTCGCAGTTGTTGTCGAGGCCGTCGTTGCACATCTCGCGGGCCGCGCAGCCGTCGGGCCGCGGGGCGCACGCGCCGCCCGCGTCGCAGGT
>CAISKJ010000110.1 GCA_903885885.1 uncultured delta proteobacterium | reverse complement strand
CTCGACGAGGGGCGCCCAGAAGTCCTCCGGCACGTCGTCGCGGAGCCGCTTCAGGTGCTCGACGACGCGGTCGGCGCCCCGCGCCACGACGCGCGCGAGGGGCTCGCGCGACACGCTCCCCGGCGTCGCGGTGAGGGTCAACAGCTCGACGCACAGGAGCGCCAGCGAGAACACGTCCGACTGCGGCGTGAGGGCCCCGCGCGCCTCGAGCTGCTCGGGGCTCTGATACGCGAGCGGCGGCGCCTCGATCACGCTCACCGCGGCGGCCTCGGCGACCCACGGCGCCACGCCCAGATCGAGGATCCACCCGTGGTACGAGCCCGGCGAGAGCGGGTGCAGGAGCACGCTGCGCGGCGTGAGGGCCCCGTGCACCACCCCGAGGCGATGGGCGCTCTGCACCGCGCCGCAGAGGCCGTCGAAGAGCCACAGGGCCACGCCCGGTGGAGGCCGCGTGCCCGCCTCGCGGTGACCCGCGAGCCAGTCTTCGAGGGGCCGCGCCTCGATCACCTCGGTGAATGCGTAGAGCCACCCCTCGGCCACGCCCCAGCCGCGCACGCTCACGAAGCCCGACGAGGTCGCGCGCTGCACGCGGCGCATCGTCTCTTCGAAGGCCTTCGGCGCCGTGAGGCCGTCGCCCCCGGCGGGGGCGAGAAACTTCACCACCACCTCGTCGTCGGGCTGATGGGGACGCTGCGCGAGCCACGCCTCGCCGAGGCCGTGATCGCTGCGACGCGCCGTGAGCGCATAGCCGTCGACGAGCATTCCTGCGCGCGCTGGTGTCTCGCGACGATCCACGGGGAGCGGCATCTTCACACGCGCGCGCCGCGCGCAGCAACAAACGCGAATCGCCTAGGCCGTACGGTCGCGCACGAGTCGCCCGAGGTCTTCGAAGCTCGCGGGCGGCCGCGTGCGTCGCGCCGTCGCGAGCGTGCGACCGAGGGCCTCCATGTCGGCGAAGCGGTCGCGCGGAGCGCGCGCGAGGCAGCGCGACACGATGGCCGCCACGTCGAGGTCGAGCGCGCGCAGGTCGGGCGGCGCGCACGCGCGAACGCGCTCCATCGTCTCGAGCGCCGAGTCGGCGTCGTAGGGCCGCTTGCCGGTGAGCATCTCGTGCAGGGTGATCCCCAGGGCAAACTGGTCGCTCGCGCTCGTGAGCGCGGCGCCCGTCACCTGCTCGGGCGACATGTACGCGTACTTGCCCTTGCGCACGCCGCCGCGCGTCACGTCGGCGAGGAGCGTGGCCTTCGCGATGCCAAAGTCGCCGAGCTTCACGTCGCCGGCGCGCGACAGCAGCACGTTGGCGGGGCTCACGTCGCGGTGCACCAGCCCCAGCGCGCGACCGGCCTCGTCGGCGGCGCCGTGCAGGTACGCGAGCGCGTGCGCGAGCTCCTCGGCGACGAGCAGCGCGAGGCCCAGGGGCAGCGTCCCCCGCGCGAGCACCGCCGCGAGGTCGGCGCCGTCGACCCAATCCATGCGCACGAAGTAGACGCCGCCCGCGGCGCCGAGGTCGTGCACGCCCACGAGGTTGCGGTGCTGAAACCGCGCCGCGCGCCGCGCCTCGTCGATGAGAATGCGCTCGTACTCGCCGTCGCCCTGCAGCTCGGGCAAGAGCACCTTGAGGGCGACGGGTTTTTCAAAGCCGCTCGCGCCGTGCGCCACCGCGAGAAAAACCTCGGCGGTGCCGCCGTGACCGAGGCGCTTCACGAGGCGATACGCGCCGAGCTGCCGCGGAAGATCCATCGCGAAAACACTACCACCACGGGCCCCGGAGACCGCGCTACCTTCGCGCGCATGAGCTCCGCGGGCGCCACGATCCACACCGAGTCGCTGCCGGGCATCGCGCGGCGGCTCCACTGTCAGGTGGTGGTGGTCGACGGCCCCGACCGCGGCCGCGGCGTCGCCCTCGAAGACGCGCCCGTCATCGTGGGCACCGACCCCGCGTGCGACCTGGTGCTCACCGACGAGCGCGCCTCGCGGCGACACCTCTCCGTGCGCATCGAGGACGGCCGCTTCGTCGTCGAAGACCTCGGCAGCACCAACGGCACGCTCTACGAAGGCGCCGCGCTCACCCGCTCGCGCGTGCCCGCGG
>CAISKJ010000109.1 GCA_903885885.1 uncultured delta proteobacterium | reverse complement strand
CCTCGTCGTCGAGCTCGAGGGCAACGCCGCCGCGCGCTTCAAGAAGCTCGCGGGCGTCACCTACAAGAAGCACACGTTCACCCCGTGAGCCTCGGCGGCGTCGCCGACGACGCGGAGCCGCTCTTCGCCGTGGCGCAGCTCCCCAATGGTGCGGGCGTGCTCGTGGCGCCGCGCCGCGTGCTCACCGCCGCCCACTGCCTCCGCGGCCCCCGCGCGACGGTGCGCTTCCGCTCGGCCTCGGCGTGGTCGGCCCCCTACGCGGGCGACGCGCGCGCGCACCCCGACTACGCGCTCCCCCTCGGCGACGACGGCCGCGTCGCGGCCGCCTCGCTCGACGCCCTCGGCCCCGACCTCGCCCTCGTCGACCTCGACGAGGCGCCACACGTCGACGGCGTTCCCGTGCGCCCGCTCGCGCTCGGCGACGGGCGCGCAGGCGACAGGGTGTCGCTCGTAGGCTACGGCGCCGACGCGCCCGGCGGCGCCCTCGGCTACGTGCGACGCCGCGGCGACGCGATCGTCACCCGCGCCTGGGCGCGGCACTACGCCCTCGACGCGCGCGACGGCGCCGTAATGACCGCGGGCGACTCGGGCGGAGCCCTCGTGCGCGCCGACGGCGCCGGAGGCTACGTGGTGGTGGGCGTCGCGAGCCTCTACGCCGAGGCCCGCTGGTCGCTGTGCGTGCGCGTGGCGCCGTACGCCGAATGGATCCGCCGGGCTACTTCGCCCGCTTGACGTCGCGGCGCCGCACCACGTCGCGGTAGCCCTCGCGCGCACGCACGAGGCGCCAGTCGTCGCCGTCGACCATCACCTCGGCGGGGCGCGCCCGGAGGTTGTAGTGCGACGCCATCGCGAAGCCGTACGCGCCGGCGTTGCCCACGACCACGAGGTCGCCCTCTTCGGGCAGGGGCATCGCGCGCTCCTCGGCGAGGAGGTCGCCGCTCTCGCAGATGGGGCCGGTGAAGAAGAGGCGCTCGGCGGCGCGCTCGCGCAGCGGGTACGTCGCCACGGGGTGATACGACTGGTAGAGGGCCGGGCGAATGAGGTGGTGCATCCCCGAGTCGGTGCCCACAAACACGCGGTCGCGCGTGCGCTTCACGGTGGTGACGCGCGCCACGAGCACGCCGGCCTCGCACACCACGTAGCGCCCGGGCTCGAGCATGAGCTGCAGCGGGCGGCCGTAGCGCCGCGCGGCCGCGTCGAAGCGCTCGGTGATCGCCCGACCCCAGGCCTCGAGGTCGATGGGACGCTCGTCGGGGCGGTAGGGCACGCCGAAGCCGCCGCCCGCGTCGACGAACTCGAGGTCGGGGAAGTCGACGAGGAGCGCCAGCAGCGGGTCGAGGGCCTCGAGGAAGAGGTCGAGTTCGAAGATCCCCGAGCCGATGTGCTGGTGCAGCCCCACGATGCGGAGCTTGTGCTCGGCCGCGATGGCGCGGGCCTCGGGGAGCTCCTCGGGCGCGAGGCCGAACTTGCTCTCGGAGCCCGCGGTGATCACGTGCGGGTGGTGCCCGCCGCCCACGTCGAGGTTGACGCGCAGCGACACCTTGGCGCCCGGCGCCAGCCTGCCGTAGCGGCGCAGCGACGAGAGGGCGTCGAGGTTGATCATCACGCCCTCGCGGTGCACCGCCGCGAGGTCGTCGTCGCTGGGCATGTTGCCCGAGTAGATGATCTGCTTCTTGCGGAAGCCCACCTCGCGCGCGAGGAGCACCTCCCACGGCGACACCGTGTCGACGCCGAGGCCCGCGCGGCGCACCGCCTCGAGCACCGCGGGGTTCGCGTTGGCCTTCATCGCGTAGCGAATGGCCGCCGAGGGAAAGGCCTTCGCGAGCGCCCGGCTGCGGGCCCGGAGGAGCCGCGACGAGTACGCGTAGAAGGGCGTGCCGAAGCGCTCGGCGAGGGCCGCCGCGCGCCTGGGGCCGAGCCACGAGGGCGCCTTCACGCGCGCACCCCGAAGAGCTCGCGGTGCAGCGCGCGCACGGCGTCGTCGCCGCGGTCGCCGGCCACCACCATGCTCACGTTGATGGCGCTCGCGCCCATCGAGAGGAGCTCGACGGCGATCTTCTCGCGCCCGAGCGCCGCGAAGATGCGCGGGCACACCTCGGGGCTGTCGAGGAGGCCCGCGGCCACGACGCACACGAGCGTGCGGTCGCGCGCCACGGAGACCTCGCCGATGCCCGCGAGCTCGGTGAGGGCGCCGTCGAGGCCGTCGTCGCGGTCGACGGTGCAGCTCACGCTCACCTCGCTCGTCGACACGAGGTCGACCACCACGCGGTGCCGCGCGAAGGCTTCGAAGATGCGCGCGAGAAACCCGTGCGCGAGGAGCATGCGCGTCGAGACGACGTTGACCACCGCCACGCCCTTCTTGTGGGCGATGGCGCGCGCGCCGCGGGCCTCGCGGTCGCCCGCGGCGGTGATCACCGTGCCCGGGTGCGCGGGCTCGAAGGTGTTCTTCACCCGCACCGGGATGCCCCTTCGCACCGCGGGGTGAATGGTCTTCGGGTGCAGCACCTTGGCGCCGAAGTAGGCCAGCTCGGCGGCCTCGTCGAACGACAGCACCGGGATGGTGTGCGCCTCGGGCACCACGCGCGGGTCCGAGCTCATGACGCCGGGGACGTCGGTCCAGATCTCGATCTCGTCGGCGCCCACCGCGGCGCCTACGACGGCCGCGCTGTAGTCGCTGCCGCCGCGGCCCAGGGTGGTGACGCGCCCGTCGAGCGCGCGCCCGATGAAGCCCGTGACCACCGGCACCTTGCCCGCGCGCACGAGGGCCGTGACGCGCTCGCGCAGGAGGGCTTCGCTCTCGGGCAGGGGCTCGGCGCCGCCGAAGTTGTCGTCGGTGACCATGCCCACGTCGAAGGCGTCGTGGTGCGTCGCAGGGACGCCCTTCGCGGAGAGCGTCGCGGCCACGCCGCGCACCGAGATGCGCTCGCCGTAGGAGGCCACGAGGTCGGTGAGTTCGGCGGTGGCCTCGCCCCGCGCCGCGATGGCGCCGAGGGCCGCGCGCAGGCCCGCGAGCTCGGGCGCGACGAGCGCCGCGTCGACGCCGAAGGCCTGCAACAGCGCCGTGACGCGCGCCTCGATGGCCTCGACCTCGACGACGCCGCCCGCGGCCTTGCGGGCCGCCGAGAGGAGCATGTCGGTGACCTTCGAAGCGGCGCTCACCACCACCACGGGCTCGAGCGGCAGCGCGCCCCGCACGATCTCACACAGGTTGGCCAGGCGCGCCGGGTCGCCGACGGACGTGCCTCCGAACTTCATCAAACGCATGGCGGGCGATGTATCAGCTTCGGGGCGCGTTGTGAAAGGCGTCGCGCGGCGCGTCGATGGCGGCGTCGCGCGGAGCATCGAGCGAGGCGTCGCGCGGGGCGTCGCGCGGGGCGTCGATGGCAGCGTCGCGCGGGGCGTCGATGGCGCCGTCGCGCGGCGCGTCGGTCGCGGCGTCGAGGCCCGCGTCGAGGTACGCGCCCGGTTCGAAGCGCAGCACCTCGGTGATGGGCGTCACGACGACGCGGCGCGCCCGCGCGTACGAGGCCACGCGCTCGCGCTCGGCGTTTACGCGGCGCTCCATGAGAATGCGCAGGCGGATCCAGTCGGCCTGCGCGAGGAGGGTGCGCTCCTCGCCGCGGCGGCGCGACACGAGGTTTACGACGAAGAAGCCCGCGACGTCGTGCAGGTGTCCCTCGACGAGGCGCGCGTAGGTGTCGCCGTCGTGCGAGATTTCGAACACGGCCGCGCGCACCGCGGGGTCGAGCTCGATGCCGCCGGGCACGGGCGTCGGCGTGATGTCGCGCACGTCGCCGG
>CAISKJ010000108.1 GCA_903885885.1 uncultured delta proteobacterium | reverse complement strand
TCTCGGGGGCGGCCTTCGGCTACGGCGACGACCTCACGGCGCTCGACGACGCGCGGCGCGGGCTCTACCGCGAGCCCTGGTTCACGCGCCTGCGCGACAACACGCGCGGCGTGGCCCGCGCCCTCGACGCCGACGCCGCCGTGGGCGAAGCCTTCTACACGTCGCCGCTCATCGAGTCGCTCACCCGCGGCCTGCGCACCACCCGCGTCGCGCCGCCGTCGCGCTTCGCCGTCGACCTCGGGGCGCAGGGCACCGCGATCGTGCTCTTCAACTGGCGCGACGAGGCGCGCGAGGGCCGCGTCGCCGTTGCAGACCTCGCCGCCGCGACGGTGCGCGAGCTCGTCACCGACGTCGCACCGCAGCGCGACGGACCGCAGTGGGTCGTGACGCTCCCACCACGCGCGGTGCGCGTGCTCGCCGCGCAGCGCTGAGCGCGGGCCTCAAGCTCGTGCGCCCATCCGCCGTTAGCCCCGGCGATGGAGACTGGAGAGCGCTTCGAGAGCTACGTGCTCCGCGAGAAGATCGGCGCCGGCGGCATGGCCGACGTCTTTCGCGCCGAGCGCGTCGGGGCCATGGGCATCTCGCGGGTCGTGTGCATCAAGCGCATTCGCCAGGAGCACTGCCGCGACGATCAGTTCGTGCGCATGTTTACCGACGAGGCGCGCATCTCGTCGACGCTGCGGCACGGCAACATCGTGGCGGTGGAGCACTTCGGCGCCGCGGAGGGCGTGCTCTTCATGGCGATGGAGTGGGTGCAGGGCACCGACGCGGCGAAGCTCCTCGACCGCTCCCTCGCGCGCGGCCAGCACCTCCCCATCGACGCCGTCACCTGGCTCATCGCCGAGGTGCTCGAGGCCCTCGAGTATGCGCACGGCAAGACCGAAGACGGCCAGTGGCTCCAGATCGTGCACCGCGACGTGAGCCCCGACAACATGATGGTGAGCTTCTCGGGCGAGGTGAAGCTCACCGACTTCGGCATCGCCAAGGCCACCTCGCGCATGCACCCTACGCAGGGTCACGTCATCAAGGGCAAGCTCGAGTACATGGCCCCCGAGCAGGCCCTCGGCGCCGCCGTCGATCACCGCGCCGACCTCTTCGCCCTCGGCGCGGTCGCCTTCGAGCTCCTCTCGGGGCGCCTGCCGTTTCAGGGCTCGTCGCCCACCGAGTGCGTGATGTCGATGCTCCAGGGCGACCGCCCCACACTGCGCGCCTTGCGCCCCGAGGTGCCGCCCGCGCTCGAGGCCTTCGTCGACACGCTCCTCGCGCACGACCCCGAGCGACGCTTCGCCGACGCGAGCGCCGCGCGCGACGCCCTGCAAACGTCGCCAGGCCTCGTCACCGGCCAGCGCTCGCTGCAGCGCGTGCTCCGCGAGCTCTTCCCCGAAGCCGCCGCGGGCAACGGGATGCCGCGCGCCGTAAGCCACCACGCCGCGAAGCCCCTGCCCGCCATCACGCAGGTCGAGCCGCGCGCCACCCTCGACGACACGCCGGGCCCCATGCCCGCCGCGATCGCTACGATCCCGCACGCGCCCGCGCGTCCGCGCCCAAGCGTCGCCACCGCGATCGCCGCGGCCGCCACCGCCTGCCTCGCGCTCGGTCTCACGCGCCTGCCCGCACGCCCCGCGACGATGCCCGTCACGCCCTCGCGTGTGGCCCTCACCGCAGCGCCCGTCACGCGCATCGAGGCGCTCCCGCAAGGCCCCCGCGCGCCCGCCGTCACGGCAGCGCCCGCGCCCCCTTCGCCGGTCGTCGAGCCCGCCGTGGTGCCCGCACCGGCCGTCCAGCGCTTCGCCGCGATCACCGTCGTCGCCGTCCCCTGGGGCACCATCACCGTCGATGGAAAGTCGCCGCGTGAGAACCGTGGAACGTGGCGCCTCGCGCCCGGCCCCCACCGCATCACGGTCACGCGCGGGGGCTTCAGCTACGCGCGCACTGTCACCGCACGCGCGGGGGCCAACCCGATCGTACAGATGAGCTCGGCCTCGTCGCTCTGGTAGCGCCCCTCCGCCGCGTCGCCCCGCCCAGAATTTATTTTCGCCCGACGCTCAAGGTGCTCCGCCCCTCCGCCGTTCCCCGGATCAGCGGCGAAGGAGACACAGGCGATGCGTCGACGAGTCCAGCACCCCATCGGCACCCTCTGCATCGCGCTCCTCGCGGCCCTCACGGCCTTCGCTGCGCCGAGGGTCTCGGGCGCACAGGCGATGCGCGCCCCCGACGACGCTGCCACCACCACCACGCTCGACGCCGACCACGACGGCCTCGTCGACAGCCTCGAGGCCACGGACACCGACCGCGACGGCGTGGTCGACGCCCTCGACGCCGACGACGACAACGACGGCATCCCGACCCGCGAGGAGCGTCCCGCGGGCGCCGACCGCGACACCGACGGCGACCGCGTACCCGACCCTCGCGACGCCGACGACGACGGCGACGGCGTCGCCACCCGCGACGAGCGCGACGGCGACACGAGCCGCGACACCGACGGCGACGGCTGGGCCGACCACCTCGACGCGCGCGACGATGGCCCCCTCGCCAGCGGCACCATCGCGGCCGACATCAACGGCGACGGCCGCGCCGACGTGCTCGCCGACCGTCGCCCCGCAGGCCCCGCGCGCCGCCGCGCACCCGCCGACGGGCAGCCGCTCTCGCTCGCGCTCACGGCCTTCGCGCTGGGCGCGGCGGTGTCGCGGCGCCGCGTCTGACGCGCAATTACCCGCGCACGCGATCGCGACCGTTGTGCTTGGCGTCGTAGAGACGATCGTCCGCGCGCTTCAACAGCTCGTTGAGGTCGCGCGCGCCCTCGGCCGACGCGACGCCGATGCTCACCGTCATCGCGAGGGGGCCGCGGCTCGTCTCTACGGGGGTCGACGACACCGCGACGCGCACGGTCTCGGCGACGGCGCGCGCGGCCTCGAGGTCGGCCCCGCGCAGCACGACGGCGAACTCCTCGCCGCCGAAGCGCCCCACGGTGACCTCGTCGCGGAGGCTGGCGCGAATGCGCCGCGCGACCTCGGCGAGCACCGCGTCGCCCACGAGGTGACCGCGCTCGTCGTTCACCGTCTTGAAGTGGTCGACGTCGATCATCAGCGCCGAGAGCGGCCGCTCCGCGGAGGAGAACGCGGCGTCGGCGCGCGCGATGAAGTGGCGCCGGTTGGGGAGGCCCGTGAGCGCGTCGGTGGTCGCCAGGCGCTGCACCTCACCGAAGAGCTGCGCGTTCTCGATCGCGATGCCCGCCTGCCCCGCGATGGCCTCGAGGAGCTCGAGCTGATCGTCGTCGAAGTGCCCGGTGCTCGAGTGCGTGAGCGTCAAGATGCCGAGGATGCGCTTGCGACGCCACACCGGGAGGCACACGGCGGAGCGCGAGCTCTGGCCGTTGTTGTCGATGCGGAGCCAGCGCGGGTCGACGCGCGTGTCATCAATCTTCGCGGGCACTCCCGCGTCGAAGACCCAGCGCGCGAGGCCGTGCTCGAGCACGCGGTTGAGCGCGCGCTCGTCGACCTCGTAGGGCTTGCCGTTGCGCACGGCGATCTTGCGCTGGGCGCGCCCCGCGTCGTCGACGAGAATGATCGTGCCCGCCGTGGCCATCGCGAGGCGCACCGAGCGGGTGAGCATCTCGCCGAGCACCTGATCGACGTCGAGCAGCGACGTGAGGGCCGTCGTCACCTCGAGCAGAATGCGCACCACCGCCTCGGGCGCATCGGGAGGCGCCGAGGGAATCGATGGCCGCTGGACCCGCTCTCTCATCGCCGCCGAGGGGTTAGCCCCGTTGGGCGATCTCGGTCAACCCGCTTCGATGCTTTCTTTCGCGACGATCCACCGCGGCGCAACGCGCGGGACGCGCCCGACGTCCCACCCCTGCGCGAGCGCGCGCAGCGAACGACCGTCGCCGCGCAGGCCCAACGTCGCGAGCAGCGCGTCGACGAGCGCGCGCGGGTCGTGCCCCCTACGGCGGAGCTCGCGCACCCCCATCGCGCCGTGCCGCTTCGCGAGGCGCGCACCGTCGTCGCCGAGCACGAGCGGGACGTGCGCCCACCGCGGCGCTGACGCGCCCAGGGCCTCGTAGAGCAGCACCTGCCGCGGCGCGCTCGCGAGCAGGTCGTCGCCGCGCACCACCTCGGTGATCTCCATCGCGATGTCGTCGACCACCACCGCGAGCTGATAGGCCGCCACGCCGTCGGCGCGAAACACCACGAAGTCGCCCACGTCGCGCGCCACGTCTTGCGCGTAGGCCCCCGCGACGCGGTCATACACTGTCACATCGCCACGCGCGGCATCGACGCGAAAGCGCCACGAGACGCCGCGCCCGAGCGACGCCGCGCGCGCCATCACGGCGTCGGGGTCGAGCGCCGCGCAGGTGCCCGGGTACACTGGCTCCGCGCCGTGCGGGGCTTGCGATGCGCCCTCGACCTCGCGCCGACTGCACGCGCAGGGGTACGCGCGCCCCGCGCGCACCAGCGAGGCGAGGGCCTCGCGGTAGAGCCCCGCGCGCTCGCGCTGCGCGTAGGGCGCGTGCGGGGACGCTGCGCCGGGACCTTCGTCCCACACGAGCCCGAGCCAGCGCAGGTCGTCGAGCATGGCGTCGAGGGCGCC
>CAISKJ010000107.1 GCA_903885885.1 uncultured delta proteobacterium | reverse complement strand
TCGACGCGGCCGTCGCCGTTGCGATCGAAGCGCGTCATCATGCGCGCCGGATCGAAGCCGCCGTGCCCTTCGGGGCCGCCGTGCCCTTCGGGGCCGCCGCGCCGTTCGGGGCCGCCGTGCCCTTCGGGGCCGCCGCGCCAACCATGCCCGCCGTGCCCTTCGGGGCCGCCGTGGAGCGCGCCCGACGCGTGGGCCTGCGTGAGCTCCTCGGCGGTCACGCGGCCGTCGGTGTTCGCATCGGCGCGGCCCATGTGGGCCCAGCGCTCGCCACCTCATCGGCGGTAATGGCGCCGTCGTGGTTGGCGTCGAGGCGCGCGAAGCGCTGCGCCCGCTGCGCCTGCATGTGCGCGGTCACCTCGTCGAGCGCGAGCACGCCGTCGTGGTTGGCGTCGGCCGCGCCCATGCGCGCTTGCATCGGCGCGGGGAGCTCGGAGAGCTCGACGCGGCCGTCGGCGTTGCGGTCGAAGTGCGCGAGCATGCGCGCCGGGTCGAAGCCGCGGTGGCCCTGCTTGGTGAGGCTCGCCGCGCTCGCGCTCGCCGCGCCAGCGTCCTCCCCCGCGCCGCCGCACGCCACGGCGAAGAGAGCCACGAGCGAGCCGAGCACCATGGGACGAAAGGCCGAGCGAATGTTCATGACGATTGTCCTCCAGGCGCGACGCCGTCTCGGCGCCGCGCGCTGCGTGACGCCACTCCAACATGCGTGCCGCGCCAGCGACGCGCAAAAACACTTTGCCCGATGGCGTTTCCGCGCATCGTCGTCGTCGCGCGGGGCGACACCTGTCCCCCCGTCGCAGACGGGCTCAGCGCGCGGGAAAACGCAGCGTCGCCGTGGCCACGCGGCCGCGCATGCGCACCGTCACTCCCGCCTCTCGCACCGCGATCACATCGACGCTCGCCGCGGCGTCTCCGGTGGTCACCACCCACTCGCGACGCCCCACGCGGAGCACCGCGCCGGGCGTCGGTCCGCGAACGCGCTCGCGCGCAATAGGGACCGTGCCCGCGAGCGCCTCGGCGCCCACCGTCGAGCGTCCGTCGCAGCGCGTCGGCCACGGTCGATCGCCGAGGTCGCCCTCGCCCGAAGCGCGCGCGAGCGGCCATGACAGCACCGCCTCGACGGCCGCTCCCACGGGCTCGGCGCGCACGAGGATGAGGTCGCTCATCGAGGGCGTCACGGTCATGAGGGCGAGGGCGCGGCCGAGCGATGCGTGGTCGGGCGCGCGCACGGTCATGTCGAGCGTACGCAGCGTGCGCTCGGCCCGCACGAGGCACAGCTCCGGCGCCACGCCGAGCGCGAGCAGCGGCTGCGCGAAGGACACGCGCGCGACGTCGAGCGGTCCGCGCCAGCCGAAGACCGCGCGCGCCCGCTCGGCCCCCGACCAGGGCACCGCATCGGTCGCGCACGCGACGCCCGGCACGCGCCGGAGAACTGCGTCGCAGAGCCCCTCGAAGGCGTCAGGGTCGGTCTCGACGTCGGCGACGAGCGTCCACACGTTGGCGCCGTCACGGGCCTCGGGCCGCGTGGGCGCGGGCATCGCGCGCGTCTCGGAGATCACGACGGCGAGCAGGCGCTCACGGATCCAGGCCGAGTCGCGTTCGGCGAGCGTGGGCAGCGACGCGAGGGAGGCGCGCACGCGGTCCGTCGCGCTCACGACGGGCGGCGCAGCCGACGCATCGACGAAGCCGGCGTCGGCGACGCCCGCATCGGCCGCGGCGATGGGCGTTGTGTGATGTGCGAGCGGCGCGCGCGCGGGCGTGACCTTCGCGCTACACGCGAGCAGAAGCGCCGAGAGTGGGAGGGAGGAGCGCCCTCTCCCGCGAGCCCGATGAACAGGTCGAGGAGAGGGCATGCGCGCGCCGATCAGCGGCCGCGGGTGACGTGGAACTCGACGCGACGGTTGGCCGCGCGGCCCACCACCGTGAGGTTGGGGCGCAGCGGGCGCGTCTGGCCGAAGCCGCGCGCCGTGAGCTTGTCGGCGGGGATGCCGAGGCGCACGAGGGCGGCGAGCACCGACTCGGCGCGGCTCTGCGAGAGGGTCATGTTGCCCGCAGGCGTGCCGGTGTTGTCGGTGTGGCCCTGGATCTCGACCGACGTGAGCGTCGGGTTGCGGCGAATCACGTCGGCGATCTCCTCGACCAGCGTGGTCGAGTCGGGGAGGATCTCCGCCGAGGCCGTCTGGAAGTGGATCTGCCGCGAGATGGCGATCACGCCGCCGCGGAGCACCGCCGACGGGCGCGCCGGGCGGCGCGTCGCCGTGATGTCGACGTTGACCGTGCGACGCGGCTCGACCGTGGTGGCCTGCGGCGTGGTGGCCATGTGCGTCGTCGTGGCGCCCACCTGCACGGTGTACTGGCCCGCGAGCAGATCGCTCACCGAGAACGAGCCCGAGGCGTCGGTGGTGGCCGTCTGCTCAACCGGCGCCGTGCCGCCCTGCGGCGTCACGAACGTGGGCGCGGGCGTGACGGTCACCGTGGCGTTGGCGACGCCGCCGCCGCCGACGCTCGACACCACGTGGCCCGTGAGGGTGCCGCGGCGCGGGAGCGGACGGAGGTCGCACGTGAGCGCGACCGGCGCGGGCGCAGCGGGGGCCGGCGCGGGCGCAG
>CAISKJ010000106.1 GCA_903885885.1 uncultured delta proteobacterium | reverse complement strand
GCGTCGGAGGCGGGCGCGTCGGAGGCGGGCGTCGCGTCGAGCGCGGCGCCATCGTGGCCGTGCGCGACGTCGAGGGCGGGCGTCGCGTCGAGGGGCGCGACCGCGGCGTCCGCTGCGGGCGACGGGTCAGTGTTGCAGGCGACGAGGGGGAGCGCGAAGAGGAAGAACCACGGCGGGGCGAAGGGGAGTCGATGCATCGCTGCGTGGGTGCCAGGTGCGGCCCCCAGGTGTGACGCAATCGACCGCGGCGCGCGATTTCGGGCGCAGCGCTACGCGAATCAGCGCGCGCACACACCCGACGGCTACGGCGCCCACGCGTTGCCCGACACGACGATCATCGAGAGCAGACGAACGGTGTTGCCGAAGTACGACTGCGACGCGAGCGACGGTGTCGAGACCGCGGTCCACAGCGCGTCGAGCCACGCCTGGTTGCGCGCGTCGACCATGGCCGCGACGGCGAAGGGCGCCACGAAGGCGAGCTCGCCGGTGTTGGCGCCCGCGAGGCGCACGCCCGCGAGCGAGTAGCCCGACTGGATGCGATCGGGGCGCTCGCCCGTCGCGCGGCGCACCCAGGTGTTCATGGTCTCGACGGCCGTGCGTGCGCGGGCGTCGCCGTGGAGGAGCCAGTCCATCGCGATGCGCCACGGGGTCCGGCAGGCGTTCCACGCGTAGGCGCCGTCGTCGGGGCCCTCGAGCCAGCGCGGCGGCGCGGGCACCGGACGGTCGGCGTTCATGCCGACGGCGAAGTCGGGGAGCAGCCCCGTCGCGATGCCGAGCGCGCTCCGCGTGTGGTCGCGCTGGAGCGTCGCCACGAGCCGATATTCGCGGTCGAGCACCGCCGTCCAGCGCGCGACCCCCGAGGCCGTCGCGAAGGCGCGGAGGTGGGCGGGCATGAAGTCCGAGAGGCGCGTCCCGTCGCGGTCGGCGGCGGTCATCGCGGCGTCGCCCGTGAGCAGCGTCGAGGCCGTGGGGTGCACGTCGCCGCGGAGCACGGCGGCCACGATGCGCCGCGCGAGGGCGGCATAGTCGATGGCCCCGCGCGAGCCCCACTGTCGATCGGCGAGGAGCAGCGCGTAGGCGACGTCGAGGTCGCCGTCGGTGGCCGAGTCAGCGCCCATGATGTCGCGACAGGTGGCGTCTTGCGCCCACGCGAGGAGCGCCGCGGTGTACCGGCTCGGGTGGTCTTGATAGAAGCGCACGAGCGCGTCGAAGGTGCGCTGCGCGTCGCGGTCGTACCCGGCCATGTACACCGTGATGAGCATCCCGTAGCCGTGCGCCTCGGAGACCGTGGCGCCCGCGGTGTCGCCGAGCGTCGCCACGTAGGCGCGGTCGGCGGTGCAGCCCCGGTGGAGGTAGCGCGCCTTCCACTGGTCGTAGAAGCTGGCCGTCGTCGCGTCGAGGCGGCTCCCCGGCGCGGTGGGAAGAATCGAGCCGCTGGTGTACGCCGTGCGATGCGCGCCGAAGGGGTGCGAGGGCCCTCCCGCAGACCCGTCGGCGGGCGTGTCGCGGGGCGTGTCGCGGGGAATGTCGAGCGCGACGCCATCGCGGGGCGCGACCACGTCGGCGTCGAGCGAGGCGACGTCGGTCACGGTGACGTCCGTCACAGTAACGTCGGTGACAGTGTCATCGGTCACGGTGCCGTCGATCGCCGCATCGCGTGGCGCATCGAGCGCAGGGCCGTCGGCGGGTGCCGCGTCTTCGAGGGGGGCGCCGTCTTCGGGCGCGCGGGGCGGCGCCTCGCCGGAGCATGCCGCGAGGAGCGCGAGGACGAGGAGGCGGCGTGCGTTCCTCGAGGTGTTCACCGGCGGAGCCGATCGCAGAGCTGCGCTTCGTAGAGGGACGACGGCGCGAGGTCACCGCGCATCGCTTCGACGAAGCCCACGGGGCCCGCGAAGGGGCCGTTGCCCGTGACGGTTCCGACGACGCCGAGGGCGTAGTTTTGCCCGAGGGGCGGGCGCTGCACCACCGCGGTGCCGCCCCCCAGGTCGTGGCGCCAGAGCACCGAATGAACGGCGGCCCAGCCGTGAAAGGTGCCGTAGTCGCCGCGGTTGTAGAGCCCCACCACCACGTCGGTGGCCGGCGTGCGCTCGACGATCGAGTCGTAGAGGAGCGCCTGCGACCATCGCCGGTGGCCCTCCATCGACGCGTGCGCGCCCGTCGAGCGCCCGCGCAGAAAGACCACGTCGGACACGCTCGACGTGCCATTGGAGACGTAGTGATGCCGCCCGTTCGACGCCGCGCAGTCGACGAAGAGCACCTGCTGCGCGTAGTCGTCGACGGAGAAGTTGTACATCCTCCCGCCGGTGATCTGCGCGACGGG
>CAISKJ010000105.1 GCA_903885885.1 uncultured delta proteobacterium | reverse complement strand
TGCGGCGTCGGGGGCTCAACGATCTGGCTCACGCGCGAGCGCGGCGCGGCCGTCACGGGCGTCACGCTGGACCCGGGGCAGGCCGCGATGGCGCGCGCCTACGCCGCCGCGCGCGGGGCCGACGGGGCGCGCTTCGAAGTCGTAGATTTCGCACAAACCGCCTTCCCCGAAGCCTCCTTCGACGTCGTGTGGAACATGGAGAGCCTCTGCCACGCGCGCGATCCGCGGGCCTACCTCGCGCACGTTCGCGACCTCCTGCGCCCCGGCGGTCGCTTCGCGTGCGTCGACGTGTTTCGCGTCGACCGCGAGGCCCACGACGAGGTCGACGCGATGTGCGAGGGCTGGGTGCTCCCGGCGCTCATGACCCTCGACGAGGCATCGCGCGCGCTGCGCGAGCTCGGCTTCGCGGCCGTCGAGACCGCAGACCTCACCGCGCGCGTGCTCCCCTCGGCCGCCGTGATGGGGAGCGTGAGCTTCGAAGAGATCCTCCGCCATGAGCTCTCGGTGATGCAGGGGGCCGCGCCGAAGCCCGCGCTCGTGCGCCACTACCGCGCCTCGCTCGCCGCCGCGTCGGCCCTCGGCCTGGGCTCCGTGCGCTACGCCTACCTCGGCGCCGCGCGGCCCGCGTAGGCGCTCAGCGCCCGCTGTTCACGTACTGCCAGCCGAAGCGGCCCTTCACGCACAGCTGGCCGTTGGTGACCGTCGACTCGACCGGCGAGGTCACCTTCACCACGCGGTCGTCTTGCACGTGCAGCGTGACGGCGCAGCCGACGCCGCAGTAGGGGCACACCGTCGTGGCCGTCGACTGCCGCGCGGGCGCCCACGTTCCCTCGGCCCGCATCGCGTGCTCGCTGCGAAACATCAGCGCCCCGGTGGGGCACACGCCCACGCAGTTGCCGCAGAACACGCACGCCGAGTCGGTGAGCGGCGCTTCGAACTCCGTGGCGATGCGCGCCTCGAAGCCGCGGCCCGCCACCGCGATGGCGAAGGTGTTCTGCGCGTCGTCGCCGCACGCCTCGACGCATTTGTAACAGACGATGCACTTCGCGTAGTCGCGCACGAAGAGGTCGTTGTCGTCGCGTACGGGCTGCGCCTTCGTGGCCGCGCCCGCGCCGAAGCGCGCCGGGTCGGCGCCGTAGCGCGCGCCGTAGTCGCGCACCGTCTCCGACAGCGACGTGTCGACCGACGACGCGAGCAGTTCGAACACCACCTTGCGCGAGAGGCGCACGCGCTCGCTGTCGGTGCGCACCACCATCGCCGCCTCGGCCTTGCGCGAGCACGAGGGCACGAGCGTGCGGGCCCCTTCGAGCTCGACCACACACACCCGGCACACGTTGACGGGCGTGAGGTTCGCGGCCCAGCACAGGGTGGGCGTGTCGATGCCGAGCGCCCTGCACGCGTCGAGCAGCGTAGCCCCCTCGGGCACGCGCACCGCGCGGCCGTCGACGGTGAGCTCGACGCTGTGCCCCGTGGTCGCTGCCACGATCGGAAGATGCCTCACGACGCGCTCCCCTCTCTGCCCACGCGGAGCTTCACCAGCGCCGACTCGACCGCGCTCGAGGCCGTCTGTCCGAGGCCGCAGATCGACGCGTCGCGCATGCACTGCCCGAGCTCGTGCAAGAGGGCCAGCTCGTCGTCGACGCTCCCCAACGGCGCGCCCTTCGCGAGCCGCGTCACGAGCTCCTCCTGCCGCACGGTGCCCACGCGGCACGGGACGCACTGCCCGCACGACTCGTCGCGAAAGAACCGCGCGATGCGCGCCACCAGCGGCCCCATGGGCACCGCGTCGTCGAGCACCAGCGCCACGCCCGAGCCCAGCGTCGCGCCGTGCTTGCGCGCGTCTTCGAGGGTGAGGGGCATCGCGAGCGCCCCCGCGTCGACCACCTCCACAGCAAGCTCAACAAGCTCGACGAGCTCGACGGGGTTGATGGGGTCGATGGGGTCGACGCTGGGGGCAAGGGGCAGTTTCGGGGCCGGTGGCGCCGGTGGGGCCGGAAGAGGTGGGGTAGGGGTAGGCGGCGGGTTCGGCTCGCGCCTGGGTGGCCCGCAGCTCCGCGTCTCGACCGGCGGCGGGGCGGACCTTGGGGCCTCGGGCCTCCCCGTCGCGGCGGCCTCGGCGGC
>CAISKJ010000104.1 GCA_903885885.1 uncultured delta proteobacterium | reverse complement strand
CTCGGCCGCCGCGAGCGTGGCCCCGCGCAGCGTAGCGCCGCGCATGACGCAGGCGACGGAGCGCACCCCCGGGCCCGCGTCGAAGCCGCCCGTCGGCGGGCTCCCGCGCTCGATGGTGCCTTCGCGCCCGGTCCCCATTCCGCAAGGGGCTTTCGATGCGCCGGGCGACGGCTTTCTGCCGCCCGACGACGCCTCCACATCGGAAGCTTTCCCCCTTCTCTCGCGCAAGGTCGAGCCCTTCAACCTCGACGACGACGCCACGCACGTGGGGGCGGCCCCGGCGGGCCTCCTCGCGGCCCTCGCGGCCGAGCGGCTCGCGCCTGCCCGCGCGCCTGCGCCTGCGCCCGCTCCGACGAAGGCTCCGCCCCGCGCCACGCCGGCGGCCTCGCCCGCCGCCCAGCGCCCTGCGGTGGCCCCCAAGACGCCGGCGCAGCCCGTGGCGCCCAAGCCCGCGGCACCGCAGGCCGCGGTGGTCAAGCCCGCCGCGCAGCCCGTCGCTCCCAAGCCCGCGGCGCCGGTCGTGGCGCCGGCGCCGGTGCACACGCCGCAGGCCGCGGTGCACGCGCTCGTCGACGATGACGACGACGACCAGACGAGCCCGGGCATTTCGCCGAAGGCGATTCACGCGATGATGACCGAAGAGCGGCCTCGGCCCGCGGTGCATCAGGCGCTGCGCGTCGCGCTCTCGAAGGGCCCGCACGGCGTGGTGGCCCGCGCCCTCGGCGGCGACGGGCTTCGCGCGGGCGAGGTCGAGGTCATGGTGGTCGGCGCGGCGGCCGAGGCCGACCTGGCGGCGCTCTTCGCGGGCTGAGCGCGTCAGGCCGCGGCGGGCGCGGGCGCGGCGTCGGCGACCACGCGGCGCTCGACGAAGAACATGAGCACGGGCAGCGTGAGCACCATCACGATGGAGAACCACGCGACGTCGTCGACGCGCTCGAGGTGACCGTCGGCGCGCTCGCGGAGAATCTGCGACGAGAGCACGGCGCCGAAGGCCGACGCGGCGTGCTGCGCGGCGCTCTGGATCGACATGAAGCGCGCGCGCTCGGACGGCCGCGGGACGCGCGACGTGAGGGTGTTGAAGGCCACGTTGCGCAGGCCCGTGCAGGCCATGAAGCCCACGAAGATCGCGAGCACGGGAACCGGCGGCGGCACGCGCACGAAGCCCGCCCAGATGACGATCGCGGTGGCGAGCGTGCCCATCGCGGCGACGGGCGTCGAGCCCATGCGATCGACGAGGCGACCCGCGATGCGGAGCACGCCGAAGCTCACGATGCCGCCGATGAAGTAGAGCGTCTCGATCTCGGCGCGGGGGTACCCGAGGTTGCGCTGCAGGTGGGCCGAGATGTTCGGGATGAGCGCGAACATGCCCACCGTGGCGGTCACGGTCATGGTGTAGGAGAGCAGCACCACGGGGCGGCGAAAGAGGGCGGCGAAGGACGACGGCGCGACGGCGACGACGGCACGCGGCGCGCTCGCCGGGTCGTCGCGGTAGGAGCCCTCGGGGCCGGGCAGCGCGGGGCCCTTGCGGGTGATGTGGTCGCGCATCGGGGGCAGGAGAAATATCGCGAGCGCGGCGATGACGAAGCCCATGGCGCCCACGGAGAAGAAGGGCATGCGCCAGCCGCCGATGCGCGCGAGCTTGAGGCCCGCGGGCACGCCGAGCACCGACGCGATGGAGAACGCGCCCATCACCGCCCCCATGGCCTTGCCGCGGCGCTCGGGGGGCACGCGGTCGGAGACGATCGAGAGCGCGATGGAGGTCGCCGGGCCGCCGAAGGCCCCTGCGATCACGCGCGCGAGGAGGAGCGTGCCGAGGCTCGTGGCCGCGCCGCCGAGGAGGGTGCCGACCACGAGGCCGGCCATCGCGACGCCGAGCGCCGAGCGTCGGTCGAAGCGGTCGAGCACGAAGGCCCCGGCGAGCCCCGTGACGCACGCGGCGGCGGTGTAGCTGCCGCCGATGAGCCCGAGGTTCGAGGTGGGGATGTGCAGCGCCGCGGCGAAGTCAGGCCCCATGGGCATGACCATCATGAAGTCGAGGATGTTGACGAACTGCACGGCGCCGACCAGAAAAACGATCGTGCGCTCGGAGGTGGGGCTGCTCACGGCGGGGGCGTTCATCGCTCAGGGGGCGCCGATGTCGATCCAGCGGATCAGCCGGCGTCGCTCGTCGCACGAGGGGTTCGGGGGGGTGAGGGGCATGTAGTTCTCGACGCCGACGGCGCTGCGAATGCGCGCGAGCTCGCGGCGCACGGAGGCCTCATCGTCCCAGTCGAAGCCCGTGGGCGCGCCCATGCGCTCCTCCGCCGTGACGCGCGCGGTGGCGTGGCATCGCACGCACCAGCTGCGAAAGAAGCCCTGGGCGAAAGCCGTCCACGTGTCGTCGCCCGCGGCCGCGTCGGGGCGATCGACGGGCTCGGTGAGCACCGGACACCCGTTGCGCAGCAGCACGTCGGCCGCATCGGTCACGTCGCTCGCATCGGCCGGATCGCTCGCATCGGCCGCGTCGGTGACGTCGCCCGCACTCGCCGCATCGGTCGCGTCGCTCGCGCTGATCACATCGCTCGCCCCCGTCGCATCGGTCGCGTCACCTGCATCGCGCGTGTCGCCGATGTCGGTTCCGTCGCTCGTCACGTCGGCGAGCGACACGTCGGAGGTCGCCCCGTCGACGCTGCCGTCGATGGTGCCGGGGCGTGCGATGCCGTCGCACGCACAAAGCGCGACGACGAGGGCGACGACGAGGGTGGAGCGCATGGGGCCGGGGAGTCTGCCCGTCGCGCGGAACGATGTCACCAACGCGTCAGCGCAACCCGCGCATCACTCCTGGCTCGCGCCCGCGTAGAGCGAGAGTCGGCGCACGTTCTCGTCGATGTGGAGCGGCTGGCGGAGCGACGGAAACGCGCGCTGCGCGCAGTCGGGGCGCTCGCAGGTGCGGCACGTGACGCCGACGGGCGTGGCGGCCGAGGCGCTCATGAGGTCCATGCCGTCGGAGTAGACGAGCTCCGACGCGTGCTCGAGGCGGCACCCGAGCCCGATGGCCTGCACGGGCTGCTGGTCGTGATAGCCGAGCGAGTCTTTCTGAATGGTGCGCGCGAGGCAGAAGAAGGTGCCCCCGTCGGGCATGCGCGACACCTGCAGGCGGATCATGCCCGGGGTGAGAAAGGCCGCGAACACGTTCCACCGCGGGCACGCCCCCGCGAAGCGCGCGATGCGAATCCCCGACGCCGAAAAGCGCTTCGAGATGTTGCCCGCCACGTCGATGCGAATCATGTGAAACGCCACGCCCTCGCTCCCGCGGCGCCGCAGCGTGGTGAAGCGGTGGCACACCTGTTCGAAGCCCACGCGAAAGCGTCGACCGATCACGTCGACGTCGTAGCGCTCGCTCCGCGCCGCTTGCAGAAAGGGCTCGTAGGGCATGAGCACGGCGCCCGCGAAGTAGTTCGCGAGGGCCGCGCGGGCGAGGGCGCGCGACTCGTGCGATGCGAGGTGCTCGTCGTCAACGAGGCGATCGAGCGCGGCCCTCGCGTCGAGGAGCCCGAGCTGGTGCGCCATCTGAAACGTGCGGCTGCGCGTGGGCAGGAGCTCGGAGAGGTGCAGGATCTTGCGCTCGGGGTCGTAGCGCCGCAGCGTGCCGCGGCCCTCCGTGGACCGCACGATGGCCACCTCCACGCCGTGGGCCCGCGCGAGGTGCCGCGCGATGCCCTGCTGCAGGTTGTCGGTCTCGAGGTGGGCGTCGCGGTACACGCGCTCCGCGGCCTCTTCGAGCTCGGCGAAGTGGTTGTGGTGCCGCTGAATGAGGTCGTTCACGTCTTCCGAGGGCGAGCGCAGCGTCTCGGTGCCCGCGTTCTCCTCGCCGGCCTCGGCGAGGCGCTGCGCGAGGGCCTCGGCGTTCTCCCGCGACCGCGCGAAGGCGCGGTATAGCTTGAGCGACTCGCGCGCCACCGACGGCGACGTGGCGACGAACTCGCGCAGGTCGGCGTCCTTGAGCGCGCTCCCCTCGAAGAGCGGGTCAGAGAAGGCCTCGAGCAGCTCGCTCACGAGGCGCGCGTCGTCGTCGGCCACGAACTCGCGCAGGTCGACGCTGAACACCCGCGCCAGCTTGAAGAGCACCGGCGCCGGGAGCGGCCTCCGATCGTTCTCGATGAGGTTCAGGTAGCTCGCCGACACCTCGAGGCGCGACGCCAACTCCGCCTGCGAGATCGACTCGCGACGCCGCAGCGCGCGGATCTTTCCCCCCAGCTTGACCACCTCTTTCGACGGCTTCTTCGGGCCCACGGCGGCACCTCTTTCTGTCAATGGATTTACACCACGACAAGCTGTCAATGACAACGCGTGACAGCCATTCCCAAGGTGCTTCGTGCGAAGCGTTGACGCGGTGTGAATCACGGATGATGAATCCCCCACCGCGAGGACAGAGGTAGAGCGATGACGACGACGACCCCGGTGGCTGGCGTGGTGGTGAAGGGCGCGATGGGGCACCGCTTCGAAGAGGTGCTCACGCCCGCGGCGCTGGCCTTCGTGGCCGACCTGGTGCGGGCCTTCTCGGGCCGCGTCGACGCGCTCCTCGAGGCGCGCAAGGCCCGTCAGGCGAGCTTCGACTCGGGCGAGGGGTGGGGCTTTCTCGCCGAGACGGCGAGCGTGCGCGAGGGCGACTGGAGGGTGGCTCCCCTCCCGAGCGCGCTCCTCGATCGGCGCGTGGAGATCACCGGGCCCGTCGAGCGCAAGATGATCATCAACGCGCTCAACTCGGGCGCCAACATGTTCATGGCCGACTTCGAAGATTCGAACGCGCCCACGTGGGAGAACGTGGTCGCGGGCCAGGTGAACCTCGCCGACGCCGTGCGCCGCACGATCGCGTACGAGGCCCCCGAGACGGGCAAGCGCTACGCGCTCAACGCGAAGACCGCGACGCTCCTCGTGCGACCCCGCGGATGGCACCTGCGCGAGCGCCACGTGACCGTCGACGGGCGCGACGTGCCGGGCGCCCTCTTCGACTTCGGGCTCTGCTTCTTTCACAACGCGAAGGAGCAGCTGGCGCGCGGCGTCGGGCCCTACTTCTACCTCCCGAAGATGGAGCACCACCTCGAGGCGCGGCTGTGGAACGACGTGTTCCTCCGCGCGCAGGAGGCGCTCGGTGTGCCCCGCGGGAGCGTGAAGGCCACCGTGCTCATCGAGACGCTGCCCGCGGCGTTTCAGATGGACGAGATTCTCTACGAGCTGCGCGAGCACTCGTCGGGCCTCAACTGTGGCCGGTGGGACTACATCTTCAGCTTCATCAAGAAGCGCGCGAACGACGCCGCCGCGCTCCTGCCCGACCGCGCGCAGGTCACGATGGACAAGGGATTTCTGCGCGCCTACTCGCTGCTGCTCATCGCGACGTGCCACCGCCGCGGGGCGCACGCGATGGGCGGCATGGCCGCGCAGATTCCCATCAAAGACGACCCCGCCGCCAACGAGCAGGCGCTCGGTCGCGTGCGCGCCGACAAGCTCCGCGAGGTGACCGACGGCCACGACGGCACCTGGGTCGCGCACCCCGGCCTGGTGCCCATCGCGCGCGAGATCTTCGACGCGCACATGAAGGGCCCCAACCAGCTCGACCGCGCGCGCAACGACGTGACCATCACCCGCGACGACCTGCTCAGCGTGCCCGCGGGCACGCGCACCGACGCGGGGCTGCGCCACAACATCCGCGTCGGGGTGCAGTACCTCGAGGCGTGGCTGCGCGGCAACGGCTGCGTGCCCCTCTACAACCTCATGGAAGACGCCGCGACGGCGGAGATCTCGCGCGCCCAGGTCTGGCAATGGCTGCACTACGCCGTGGCCACCGACGACGGCGTGGCCGTCACCGCCGCGCGCTTCCGTCAGGCCGTCGACGACGAGATGGAGCGCGTGCGCCGCGAGGTCGGCGACGCGCGCTTCACGAAGGGGCGCTTCGACGAGGCCCGCGCGCTCTTCGAGCGCCTCTCGACGGCGCCGACCTTCGAAGATTTTCTGACCCTCCCGGCCTACGAAATGCTCCGCGATTGAGCCACCGCACGACACCGCACGACGACATCGGAGACCACCCCATGAACAACGACCGCAGCGTGCACGACAACCCCACGAAGTCATCGACGCAGCCCGCCGCGTCGATCGTGTCGAACAGCGCGCCGGGCCGCTGGGAGGGCATCACCCGCCCGTACTCGGCCGCCGACGTGGAGCGCCTCCGCGGCAGCGTGCGCGTCGAGCACACGCTCGCTCAGCTCGGCGCGCGCCGGCTGTGGAAGCTCCTGCAAGACGAGCCCTTCGTGGCCGCGCTGGGGGCGCTCACGGGCAACCAGGCCGTGCAGCAGGTGCGGGCGGGGCTCAAGGCCATCT